>BPGU01000001.1:300000-543297 GCA_026003195.1 Armatimonadota bacterium | reverse complement strand
TCCGCTAACCACAGGAGTCAACGCCTGCCCGCGCGAATTGTAAGAAAACTTGTTCAATTCTGTCCAGTTTTGTAAACCCAAGATGTAGTAGCTGAGGTGATTCCTGTGGAGCAACGCACCCTGAAAACTCTGCTGGAGGGGAACCCAGCATACAGCGACCGTATAGCAGAACAGGTTCTCGCCCAATACCTGCGCATCCATACAGGGTACGTCAACTACCTCGTGTTGAAGCTGGGCATACCGCCCGAAGACGTGGAGCAGGAACTTCGAATCGCCCTCTGGCGTCAATGGACGCGCTATAACCCAGACAGCAAAGTCTCTCTGCAACAGTGGCTCAGCTGGAGAATACGCCACCACTTCAAATCCATCATGCGCACTTACCTGCATCGAAGACTGCCTACCGTGTCGCTGGAAAGCATAATTGAAGACTATAACGCAAAGGAGTAATACCATGCAGAATAACCACGTAGACCTCACAGATTACACCGCTCCCGATGCCTTTCCCCAGATTGAACGCTCCACAGACCTGCTGCAGGCTCTACAGAAGATTTACACCTCACGCGGAATCGACGCCATCACCATCATCGCCCTGCGCTATGGCATGGAGTATAACCCCAGCACTATTGCCACCATCCTGCACATACCAGCTACGCGGGTCGAAAAGGTGTTGCGCGAATGCCTGCAACTGCTTAGAGAAACACTGGACGCCTGAACTGGTGAGGTTGTAGCGGGCAGGGCGCACGCGCCCTGCCCGCGTCACTCATCTACAATCTCCACTTCCTCAAACACGCCCTGCGCCTTCAGTGCCTTCAACAGACGGTGAAAGGCTTGATTCAGTTCCGTCGCCTGTCGGTGCACCTGCGCGTAGTCCTCACGCGAAGGAACCGCGCCCATCGCCACCAGAGTATACAACCGCCGTAACGCGCCTGTAGCGTGTTGCATGTTGACTACCGCGTCCCTGCAAAGGTTGTGTGTCATTGCTGTTCACCTCCTCAAGGTTCGTTCAGTCTCTATGCTTTTCCGAGGCAGGGCTGAGGCTGTCCACAGGCAGACCTGCACCTGCGGGACGCCAGCGCGGGCCTCCAACTGGCGCACTAGCCAGTGCTGTGGCGTCTCCGGCGAGGCACGACCGCGACCTGAGGCTGTCAGGCTCTCACAGAACGCGCCTCAGACGGTGGAGGACAGTCTGGCGAGCCAGCCTGACTAGACCTCAAGGGCAATCAACCTGCCAGGCCAGCAGTGCGAAGACTGTCTGGCACGTCCGCGTAACGCAGTCCATCCACGTGCCACGACTGCGAGCACAGCACGCGCCACCGCTTCTGCAGGTAGCGCACAATCGCTTCTGCGCGTGCTGGGCAGTGCGCCGCGGTTGCCACTGCTTCAGAACAGCCTGCCTTGCTTCGGGTCTTCGGTGTGCCACAGATTCAGACGGCAGGGCAATCTGCTCACCGTGTCCGCGCTGAATGCGGATGCCCTTCTGCCACACCGTCGCCAGTGGGGCAGTGTAGGTGATGCCGTTCTCCACGTCGTGAACCTCCACCAGTGACGCGCCTGCCTCATGTGCCTGCTCCAGGATGTTGCGCTCAAATGCCCACGCAGGGGGGTGTCGCAACTGGTGACGGCTCGCCTGCACCCTGCGCTTCAGGATGCCCTGCTCCAGCACACAACCGCTGTGCCTGCCGTCACGGGTGTAGAGGACTCGCCTTGCTGTTCGTGTAACTGTGCTTTGCATCTGAATACACTCCTTTCGTTTGGTGTTTGGGGGCGGGCAGGGCGCGCGCGCCCTGCCCGCTTCCCTCTCTTACGCCTGCGCGAAGGGGTCGTCAGGGTCTTCCTCGTCTGCCATCTCGTAGAACCCCTGTTTGGTGGCAGGAACCGCCACCATGCCATGCTTCACGCGCACCTGTGCCTGCACGCGCTTCAGGGGCAGGATGTCGGTCACACGCGCAAACTCGCGCCCGTCTGCCGTCTGCTTGACCTGCACCACCGCGCGGGCACGCTTGCCCTGCAGGGCGTCGAAGTCCAGCACGTCACCCTGCGCGTAGGGCTTGCCGTTGAAAGCTGCTGCCCACTTCACCGCCTTCGCGTTGACCGCTGTGCTGGCGTTCGTCCACGCCCGCAGTTCCGCGCCCTCATACTCGCCTTCTGCCACGCGCAACTGCCACACGAACTGCTCGCCGTAGGTTCCGGTCTGCTCCTTCACGTCCAGCAGTTCAACGGTGTACACGTCGTCAGGCAAGGTCTGTGCTTGTGCTGTCACCAGCAGTTTCATGACGTTACCTCCTTTGTGTGTTGTGTTCGTGTTTCGTCTGTCTATGTCAACCGCCCTGAGGCGGGGGCTACCTAATCGTTCACACCTCTGGTATTCCAAACAGTTTGTGCATTACGCCACGCCAGTCTGTAAAATCAAACCAGACCTTCTCCTGCAGGTGTAGCGTCCACACGAGGGCTTTGCGCACCGTGTTAATCCGTCTGCCCTCAATGGGGTAACCCCATTCCCACTCCTCATCAGTGATGCAGTCCAGATGCACCACCAGCCAGGGCTCCAGTTTCAATCTGGTCAGTTCAGACAGAGGGTACACCACCGTCTTCAGCCAGGCGTCCATGTCACCGTTAGCAAGTGCGTCCTCACCTTCACGGGTGCGCTTGCGTTCCCATGCCTCAAACTCCTGCCGAGACTGCTGTGCCTTCCCGCTGTCGCACCACACCACCAGTTCGCGCCAGCTGCGAATCGGCTGCCCACACCGGTCACAGGTCAGGTTCATGTGTTCAATACCTCCTTCGCGAATGTCCTCAAACTGCCACAGTCAACACAACGCCAGTGCCCATCACGAGTTAGCTCATGTAGCATAGAACACCCGCAGGTGTCGCACCATGCTGCCACACCGTCACGCAGTGGTATGACTGCTGTGCGGTAATCAGGGATGTCAGAATCATCCTCAGGATCAACAGTAACCGCTTTACTGTTGGAGCCTGATTCGGAATCATCAACAGTAACAGCGTTTACTGTTAGGTGGAGCTTCAACAGTAAACGGCTTTACTGTTAGGTGCGAGATGTCAACGGTAACAGGTCTGCTGTTGGGTACGGAATCCTCTAGTCTCCGCAGAGTGTGTCGTGATGACGTTGCTGTTGAACCTCTCGGAAACCGTCGGAACCGGTGTAAACGGTGTCCAACACACCGTAGACGGTTCTGAGTCTTCGGTAGCGTTTCCGCTGTTTACCGTAGTTTCCGTAGGTTCCGTAGGTTGGTCCGCAATAGTTTGCGGAACCTTAATTGCTACCACACAGGCAGGGGTGTGCAGTTTGATTGTTACCTGTGGTGATGGCGTACGTTCGTTCGCTGTTCTTGTAGCCAGCCGCGCGCGCTTCGTGCCAGTCGTCCCTCTTCGCACCAGTGTTTTCAGCAGACGGTCAAGCGTGTCTTCCGAAGCCTCACTACCGAATGCCTCCAGCAGCTGCTTGCGCGTGCAGTTCCCCTGTGTCCGCACAAACTGTACGATGCGTTCCTGCAACGTCAGCGGTCTCTCCTCGCCCTGCACAGGTGCGAACCGCCCGAAGTGCTTGGCGTATGTTGCCTGCCACCTTTCACGCACTTCGGCACTGTCACCACGCGCAGCTGTACCTCTGTCGCCGACGGTTCGCCGTCAGGGTCTGCCAGCAAAGCAACCGTGTCAGCCTTCGCGCCAAACACGTAACTGTTCGCCAGTGCGGTCACACGCTTCAGGGTGCTTGCCTTGTTCGGGTGGTGGATTGCCAACACGGCAACGCCTGTCTTCTCCACCAACTGGCGAAGTGCGTTCATCAACGGGCGAACCTTACTCTCCTTGTCCGTGTCATCACAGCCAAGCCAGTCGTTAAGCGTGTCCACAATCAGGCATTCTGTCCCGTAAGCAATCAACATGGACGCCCACAGATGCACCGTGTCAGGCGTTAAGCGCAACATGCCTGCCTCTTCCAGTTTGTTCATGTTGGGCGTCATGAACTCAGGCTCCTCGCCGTAGGTCTGCTCATACTTCTCACGGATGCGTCCCTCGCTGTGGTCATAATGCAACCACACAACACGCGCCTGTGATTGTGGACGTTCGCCCAGCGTGGTGTCATCACGGGTCAGCGCGTGGGCAATCTCCAAAGCAAGCGTGGTCTTGCCTGCACCTGCTTCTCCTGCCAGTATGGTAATCTCGCCACGCGCCAGCAGGTTCGGCAGTAACCAGTCTACAGGGAGGGCTTCCACCTCTTTCAACGGTCGCAGGAAGCCTGCCCAGTCCACTGGTGGGGCAAGACGTTCGGGTTCCATTCTGTGCCCTTTGCCATACTGCTTTGCCAGTGCCTTCGCAGCAGCAGAGAAGTCGCCACCATGCTCTAACAGGGTGTATACCGCGAAGGGCGAATAAGCACGTCCTGCCTCAAAGGGTGGCGCGTTCGTGGTGAACACATACAGCGTGCCCAACTGGGGATGCCATGACGCCGACACACCACGCGGTTTGCCTGGACGGGTCAGGTAGATGTTGCCCTCGCGCCCGTTGCCAGCAACACGCCAACCGTGACGCTGTAGCAACTCCAGCACGTCGCCCTCTTGATTGAACCTGTCGCCGACGCGCTGTGCTTCCCCAGTGACGCGCAAGGGGGCAGGTTCTGGCTTGGGGGCTTCGTCAAACAGCCGTGCCAGTGCGAGAATGTCTTCCAGCTGTTCATCACTCAGTGTCGGCACACTGGTTAAGTCACCACGCACCCACTCGTAGGGCTTGCGGTTCTCATGGCACTCTGCAGGCGTTGGTGGCACGATGCTGTACTTGCCGTCCCCAATCAGCGCAATCGCCTCACGCTTACGCCCGTCAGCGTCCACGCGGTACGCCAGCACGGTGGAGTGCAGTTCGCCATCATACCGAAAGAACAGTCTCTTGCCAGGTCGTGGTGTGCGACACTGTGGCATGGCGAACAGCAGTTCGCTGTCGTAAGCCAGCAGTTCGGTGATGAACGCTTCGCCGATGGTCAGGTCGTCAAGGTCGAGGGCGTATAGTCCACCAGACACTGCGCCACACACCACAGCGACGCCACGCCGTGCACCGTTGCCGAACCATTCGCGAATCTCATCTTCAGTGGGCAGTCGCTTCTGAAGCGGTTCCCAAGTCTTCAGTGCTGGTGCTTTGCTGCCGTCGGCGCGTATGGGCAGGATGCTCAAGCCTGCGCGTTGGTAGCGAATGGCGACGTCCTTCAAGTCACTCTGTGGAATCATCCCCGTCGCCCTCCACCAGTCGCCGCAGGCGTTCTACCTCAATGTCAGCGCGTGCTTCTGCTTCCCAACGGTCAAACAGTGCCTTAATCGCTTCGCCAACCGCCCGCAGTACCTCAGGGTCACTGCTCGCCAGTAGGGGGCGGTCAGAGTGGCGGATGTCGGTCACCAGTATAGCCTTCGGCATACGAAAACCCCCTCTCGTTGTCCTCCACTATATAAGCACCCGAGAGGGGGCAAAACGTCTACAGCTTTGGGGCAATTTTCAGGGTGTTCGCGAAAATTGTTTGCGGGCGCGTTCCAGAAGTGTTCGGGCGGTGCTTGGACTGATCCCAAGTTCCTCTGCAGCTTCGCTTGCGCTCTTGCCTTCCATCATGAGGCGTAACAGGTCAGCAGTACGTTTACCCAAGCGTGCCAGTGCGCGGTTCACAGCGTCCTCATCTGCTACCACCTCTAAGGGGTCAGGTTCATTGCTGGGGGCAAGTTCCACAGGTGAGGGCTCGTCTTCAGGTAAGTCGGCTACTAGTGTTTCCAGTGCCGAAGCAAGGGGGTGCTTTTCGTTCATCTTTTCAAGCGCATGTTCCAACGCGAGAAAACGAACGAATTGCTGTTTGAGTCTTCGCTTTGAAAGTGGTTTACGTGCTGTCTCAAATCGCTTGTCAATCACTGCTGTCTCTACATCTGGCGCAAGTATGTGGGCAACAGCGTCAGCTAGAGCGACAGGATTAGAAGCACCAAAGAGTCGTTCAAAGCTGGCGAATGTCATGCCATACCCTACTGCAGAGGTCGCCGCAAGGGGGAAGGCAATTGCCCAATCCTCCACAGGCACGTACCCTACCATCGTCACCCATGCAACTAACAATACAGCATGGCTCCATTCGTTAGGCTTGATGTCTGCAGGTGGGCTGTTCAGGATGCGTTTGAGCAGCAACATAGTATTGGCACATTCTCTGAATCGGGAAGCCTGCTTGCAGTTACGCTTTGCCAGTGTGTCGCCTGTTATTACAGCAGCTGCCTCCACAGTATTAAGAAAACGGTTTACTATTGCCCTGTCATCTACAGGCTCCTCAAACATGTGCTTGCCGAGCAGAAGCAAACCGTCGGAGGCTGTTGTTCGCATACGAAGCTGAGCTGCTGTGGTAACTGCCCTTCGGAGAATCTCCTCATCTGCGGGTAGAACGGGTTCGGCTTCCTCTGTGATGAATGGGGTAGACTTGTATTTTGGCATACGCAACCTCCCTGTCAGGCGTTGTTCGCGTGTCGGCTGTCCACTGGACAGGGCAGTGGACACTTACGGCAGAGGCGTCCCTCTGCACCGACACGCTTCATCTGTATAGACACTTCTACGTTCATCTTTGTTTCACCTGCGTTGCCTGTGCTGGGGCGGGCGCGTGGACGCCGATTGCCTGAATCTTCCGAATGCCCACCAGTCCAGTCCACGCGCCCGCCTCTGTTCTACCTGCGCCCTCTGAGAAGATTCAACGGACTGTGTTGCTGGTGCGCCTGCTTCAGGTCTTGCTCCACCAGAGACAGGTATACCTGCGTCGTCTTCAGGTCGCTGTGTCCCATGAGAAGCCTCAGGTGCTCCAGGTCAATCCCTGCACGCAGGCTCCACGTGGCGAAGGTGCGCCTTAACTGGTGCGCTCCCAACCGCAAGCCTGCACGCTTGCCTGCCTTGCGCACTGCCAGCTTGATGCCGTGCAGGGTCAACGCGCCAGAGGCTCCCCACCACAGAGGGCTGTCTGCCTGCAGTTTCACACCGTGCTGTGTCTGGTAAGCCTTCAGGTAACGTTGCACCGCAAGCCTCACCTCTGCACTCAACACCACCACGCGCTGTTTACCGCCTTTGCCCTTGATGACTACCGTGTCACCTGCTACGTCGCCCACGCGCAACTGGTGACACTCGTGGATGCGCAGTCCCGTGTCCAGCAACAGCAGAATCAATGCCCTGTCGCGAAGATTCAGCCAGTCCTTGCCAGTGCACGCCTGCAGCAGTTTCTCCACCTCTTCAGGCGTCAGGGCAGGTTTAAGCACCTGTTCGCGCTTGGGCGGTTCCACCTTCGCGAAGGGGTTGTGTTCGGTCAGTCCCTCACGGATGCACCAGTTCCAGAAAGCGCGAGGGTTGCGGTAGCTATTGTGCAGGGTATGCGTGCTGAGGTTCTGCTGCTGGCGGTGGAGTAACCACCTGCGGATGTGCACAGGTTGCACGTCCTCTAAGGCGAAGCAACCTTGCTGTGTCAGGAAGGTGATGAAAGGCGTTACGCTTTCACGGTAGTTTTTGAGTGTCCGTGCAGAGGCTCCACGTGCCTGTAAAGCCTCTAACCACAGCTGTAGAGTAACATACAGCGTGCTTGTGTCAGTGATGTGCAGGCTGGCGTTCTGCATAGTGTCCTCCTCCCGTTTGTGCTTGTGTGAGGACACAACATCTTGTGCGGTTCAACTGCGAAGAGGCTTCAGGGGCACAACATGTAGTAGTTCTGGAGCGGGGGACGGGAATCGAACCCGCACCGCCAGCTTGGAAGGCTGGAGCTCTGCCATTGAGCTACCCCCGCTCACATGGTCGGGGTGACTGGACTCGAACCAGCGACCTCTTGGTCCCAAACCAAGCGCTCTACCAACCTGAGCTACACCCCGACCACTGCGCTATTATTATAGTCCAAAACGAAGCGTACGTCAAGCCGCCCGCTACTCCTCCCCAATCTCCCCAAAGTTCTGAACGAGTATCCCGAAGTCGAATAGGGTCACCTCTAGGTCGCCATCCAAGTCGGCGCTAGGGTTCCAGTTGGGGTCGCCGGGGATGCTGCCAAATGCCGCTACCAGTTGCCCGAAATCGAACAGTGTGATCTCGTTATCATTGTCGATATCGCCATTCGGGCCCGACAGGAGTGCTACCGGCAGCAGGTTGGGTATGGTGATACCATCGGTGAGACTTGACAGCCAGTGGCTCGCCTTGTTCCATACCTTGTATGTGCCCGCTGGCACATTCGGAATGACCAACGCCCCCGATTCGCCCAGGGTCACCAGATCTTCGCGTATCACCTGCCCCGTGTCGCGATCACGAATCTGCACCAGTGCCTGAATGCCTACCGGATCGCCCCCGAAGTCCTGCAATACCAGACGCCCTATCAGCCCATCCTGACCGGCGTTGAGTAAGAGGCGGATGTACACCTCGCCAAAAGCAGGCACCTCGATATTGCTCACCCGCCCCGGCTGAAAACCTGCCGCGCGCCCAACAACCGTATAGGTGAGGTCGTACGCCAGATTGTAAAAGTCGAACCGGCTCCCGCTACCTGTGTAGGTCAGGCGTGTGGTTCCGGTGCTGGCAACCAACAATACCACCGCGTTGGAAATGCCCTGATTGTTGGCGGCGTTGGTCACATCCCCATACAACCGTCCCGACGGGTAGTTGAACGGTGTGAGCGCATACTCCAACAGGTTGTCGCCCACCGCAATCGGAATGTTGTAGGCGATGTTTTCGTAGTAACCCGCGCCTCCAATATAGACGTGGTAGGTGGTAGGCAACAGGTCGTTGATGGAAAACTCGCCGTTCATGTCGGTGTAAACCAACGCCCACCGCCCTGTGTTAACTTGCGAGAGTAACACGTAGGCACTGGGGATACCGCTACCAGTGAACAGGTCGGTGACGCGCCCTTGCAGCCGTCCGACGTTGATGTCCTCCGATACGAGCCACAGCTGGAACTCGTCAATCTGGTCACGTCGCACCTTACGATTGTCGTACCGGCGACTGCGGTAGTTTGGCGCGAACGCCTCTACACGCAATAACATACCCACCGGCAGGTTACCTATCTCATCGGAGTTGCCCCCTGCACCGCTGGATGTGGTCATCGACAATCCGTTCGGGGCGGTGATTCGAATGACCACATTGTTGACGTTTGCTCCTGTACCGAAGTCATAGCCTCGAAATCGCCACGTCCCCACTGGCATATCCAGCGGAGTCAACAACACGTTGGCGGTATTCATCCCCTGCTGCACCGATACATTGTCCAGCGTCTGGTCGTAGTAGGCGGGGGCTCTTGCGTAGAGCTGATACTGGATGGGTGGCAGGTTGTTTATCTCGTATACCCCATTGCTGTCGGTGAACACGCTGATGGGTCGCCCACTTGTCGCCACTTGCACAAACGCGCCCGGGATGGGGTCACCTGTGCGGATGTCATAAATGCGCCCTGTTAGTGTTCCCACTGAAGTCAACACAGATGCCATGAACAGGTCTACATCTGTAGCATCGTCGACCGAGAGCACGATGTTTACCCTGCTGCTAGTTCGGTAGTTTTCGGCGGTGGCGGCAAGGCGATAGCGCGTGCGAGCAGGCAGGTTCGTCCACTGGTAACTGTTTCCCCCACCTGTGTTCACCGTGAGGCTCCAGCCGAGATCACTTATCAGAGTGACCGTGGCGTTGTTGACGTTGCCTCCCGAGAGCAGATCGTAAGTCTTCCCGCGCAGGGTACCTACCGGTTCAGTCAGAGGCGTCAGTACCATGTCCGCGCTGGTCACTGTGCCGGGCGCCACGCTGGCAGAGATACCCTGTGCGCGGTAACCAAGCGCGTCTGCTCCCATCGTATACGTGGCGCGAGGCAGGTCGTCGATACGATACACGCCGTTGTTATCGGTCAATACCCACACCACGCGCCCGGAGAGATTTGCCGTCACGGTGGCACCCGCCAACGGTTGTCCGGAGAGTGCGTCACGCACTGTGCCCGCCACCGAACCTACCGTTTGCAAGGTGCTGGTGAGGAAGCACGACACATCATTGGTTGTGTCCCGAGCGAGGATAATGCCAGCGAGGCTACGCTCGCGGTATTCGGCGCGCGAGACAGTCACTCGATAGCTCAGTGTGATGGGCAGGTTGGTAAAACTCACTGCGTTTCCACTGCCGGTGCTTGCTGTGCGGTCAATGCTGTTATCCGAGCTGACCACCCGCACGGTCGCCTGGCTCAAATTGCTACCCGTTACGATATCGTACACCTCCACGCGCAGTGTGGCTTTAGGCTGTGCCCAGCACCACGAGGTGAACAAAACGGCTATGAGCGAAAACATCCATCTGGTCTTCATCGTGTCTCCTCCTTTCACTGGCGTCCCATGGCACCGAAGTGGGAAATCATGAGCAACACATCCGACAGGTCCACCCAGCCGTCGCCGTTCAGGTCCGGTGGGTTCACCTCCTTTTGTCCGAATCGCTGTACCAGTTCACCGAAATCGAAGAGGTCTACGCTATCGTCGTTATTCGTATCCCCCAGCTCGGTGAAGATAAGCGTGGGCAGTTGTCGGTTGCGCAGGTCGTAGCCGTCCAGCCAGACGCTGATCCAGCGGTCTGCTTTCAAGCGCAGGTCTACCACCCCTTCTACCGGGCAATGCACTTCAAAGGAGCCGTCGCTGCGTGGATGGACGTCGCTGCGCCACACTGGAGCACCATGCTGATACGCCTCTACGGTTAGCCACACGGTTGCCGGGTTGCCCTCAAAGCCTTCCAGCACGATATTTCCCTGTAGCGTTCGCATCCGAGGCATGCCCCAAATCGGGTTGAGAGAGAAGTCGATCCGCTCCACGTCGTTGAGCTTCGGCCAGTAGTTTTCCACGCTGGCAGAGTTCCAGCCCGGCGAGGAGGCGGTAAGCGTAAACGGCATATCGTGTGGCAGGTCGCGAAATTCATACCGTCCGCTGGTCGGCCCGGTGTCATCGGTGAGGGTTAAACCGTTCGGTGCCACCGCAATGACGGTACTGTTCGGTATTTCGCTACCGTTATCTACCGCGCTGCGCACATCGCCGTACACGCGACCTGAAGGATACTCCGCAGGAACCAGAAAGAAGTCACGCAGGTTATCACCGCTCCGTACGGCGACAGTGACCACACGTGTTCGGTAGCCAGAGGCTTCCACCCTCACATCCAGCGTCTCGAGAGGAAGATCGCCGAGCACATACTGACCCGTGCTATCAGCGCGCACCTCGCGGTAGGCAGAGAGCTTCGCGTTCGGAATGGGGTTGCCCGTGAACAGGTCACGCACGGTACCAATCAAACGCCCTGTTGACTGGTTTGCACGGAGCAAGTAGTACTCCAGCTCGCGCTCCGAGTTGTAAGGTACAGACTGGCTCAGAGAAGTCGCGGAACGATAGCCCGTGGCACTGACGGTCAGGTTGTAGTACATCCACGCGGGCAGTCCGCTCACCCGAATGGAGTTTCCGCTGCCCATATCCACCAGGGTGCTCTGCCCCGTAGGAAGGGTGATGCGCAATGTGGCACCATCAATGTAAAATCTTGCGGGCTCATCCCGTATCCAGAACCGCAGATTGCCCACAGGAGTCCAGTTCGGGCAGGTGAACAGGTCTATCGTGGTGCTGCTCGCGCTCAGCGCAGGGATGTTCCACGTATACGAACGCCATCCCGGCTTGCTGATGTTCAGGTTCAGTCCCCTGTAGTCTCTGGGCACGTTCGCGAAGGAGTACCTTCCCTGCGCGTCGGTAAACATGGAATAAATCGGGCGGTCTTCGTAGCGCAGCTGCACCCAGGCGTTGGGAACTGGCGAGCCATCCAGCATGTTGCGCACTATACCCGTCAACGTACCCACCGTCATGTCCGCTCGTACCAGAGAGAAGGTTTCGTCGACCGTCTCGCCTTCAACCAGCCGGAGATCAACGCGCGTAGAGGGGTGGTAAGTCACATCGGTATTCGTGTAGCGAACGGTGGCAGAGTAGATATGGTTTGCAGGCAAGCGTTCCAACCGACTGCCATCCCAGAAGGTAAAACGCATCGTCCATCCCGCCTCACTGCGCAACAGACACTCTCCATGGCGCAGTTCATACCCACCCAGGGCATCGTAGAAACGGTACAGTCGCCAGCTGCCCAGCGGAGTACCGTGGGGCGCACAGGGTAACAGCAGATCAGTGACTTCACCTGTTGCGTACAGTTCGAAGTCGGGCGAGCTGTTGTACCCCACACGAGACGCCACAAACCAGTAGGTACCGGGAACGCATTGTGGGATAACAAATCGCCCCTGGTTATCGGTTACAGCGTACACACTGCGGAAAGACTGCCCAGCAGCAGCACGATAACCCTCCACCGTAGCGTTCGGTACTGGCAGATTCGTCACCGCATCCACCACCCGCCCCCGAATGGGGAAAGGCGCGCCCACGCCGGAGGTTGGGGTGAGAGCCAGTGAGAAATCGCGCGTGTTGCCCTTTGACACGATGATCGCGGGAATCGAACGGCTGTAGTAGCCATCCCGCGACACGGTCAGGGTAAATGTCTCTTGTGTGGACAGATTGTTGAAGCGTACATAATCCTTGGTGCCGCTGTCCAAGGTGATGTTCGTGCCTTGTGAGCCAACGATCCTTGCGGTGAACTGGCGCACCTCAGACCCCGTTTTCAGGTCGTAAACGTAAACGCCGATATTGCCCGTGCCCGCAAAGGCGGGGACGAACACAGACAACCACAGTACGGTCAAGCCCAAGATTCGCACGGCCATCATGAACCCTCCCTTTCTTTGTGCTGAGTCGACCCCCAACGATAATCTGCAGCACCGTACTTTCCCGTATTTATACTTGTGCATAATCCGTACCAAAAAGCCCGTATTAACAGTATTTTAACAAAAACTTTCGAAAAAATAGTATTAATACTTGATTTTTAATTGTTTTTACATTATTTTGATTCAGAATATTGCCCGAACGCACAGAAAAACACGCGCTTGCAGGAATTCGCCTATCTACCCCCGAAAGCGTACGATAACACTGTCAGCACAGAGGAAAGGAGTGTTCACAGCATGGAAATCGGCATATTGACCGCGCCGTTTGGTGGAGAACCACTGGAGGTGGTGGCGGCTTTCGCGGGCGAGCACGGCTTCGCGGCACTGGAAGTGGCATCGGGACCGGGCTCCAAACATATTGACCTCACGAACTTCACGCAGGCTGACGCCGACCGCATCCTGGAACTGCTGGAACGACGTGCTCTGCGTATCAGCAGTGTGGCGATGTACACCAATACTACTCCGGCTGACCCCCAAGAGCGCGCGAAGGTGATAGACCTCCTGAAGAAGGCTGTAGACGCCGCCAAGCTGCTGGGCGTGGATGTGGTGTGCACTCTGGGTGGAATGCCGGTGCCGGGCAAGGACAAGTTCAAAACCATCCAGGAAGATTGCACGCAGGTCTTCCCGCCCGTGCTGGATTACGCGGGTGAGAGGGGCATCCGGGTCGCACTGGAGAACTGGTACGCGACGAACATGCAGGGCTTGGAGCACTGGAAGTGTATGTTCGACGCCATCCCGCATGAGAACTTCGGTTTGAACTTCGACCCCTCGCATCTGATATGGCAGGGCATCGACTACATTGCGGCGGTGCATCATTTCGGCAAGCGCATCTTCCACACGCACGCCAAAGACACCGAGATCCGTGAGGACAAACTGCGCTGGCTGGGCAATCAGGCGCATGGCTGGTGGCGCTACGTGATACCCGGCTTCGGCGCGATACGCTGGGGCGAGTATATCGGCGCGCTGAGAGCCATCGGTTACGATGGCGTGCTTTCCATCGAGCACGAAGACAGTGCGTTCGGACGCGAAGAGGGCTTTCTCGCCGGCAAACGATACCTGAGCCAGTTCGTGTAGGAGGAGCACCATGACATACCTGCTGGGCATCGATGTCGGTACCAGCGGTACCAAGGCGTTGCTCATCGACCAGAGCGGAAAAGTAGTCGCCCGTGCGGTGAGCGAGTACCCGCTGTACACCCCCAAACCCCTGTGGGCAGAACAGGAACCAGCCGATTGGTGGCGAGCCACCTGCGAGAGCATTCGCGAGGTACTGCGTCAGGCAGGAATCACCGGCGAACAGGTACAGGGTGTGGGCTTGTCCGGGCAGATGCACGGATCGGTGTTTCTCGATGAGAACAACCAGGTGATTCGCCCCGCTATCCTGTGGTGCGACCAGCGTACGGCAGCGGAATGCGCGTGGATTACCGAGACCGTTGGGCGCGAGCGCGTGGTGGAGCTGACCTCAAACCCGGTACTGACCGGCTTTCAAGCGGGCAAGATTATCTGGCTGCGCCATAACGAGCCGGAGGCGTATGCCCGCGTGCGGAAGGTACTGCTGCCCAAAGACTACATCCGCTATCTGCTCACCGGCGAGTACGCCACAGAGGTCTCGGATGCCTCAGGCACATCGCTGTTCAATGTGCGCAAGCGCCAGTGGGCAGAAGAGGTACTGGACGCCATCGGCATCCCGCGCGAGTGGATGCCCAGAGTGTACGAATCGCCGGAAATCACGGGGCGCATCACCGCCGAAGCGGCTACAGTCACCGGACTGAAGGAGGGCACCCCCGTTGTCGGAGGCGGAGGCGACCAGGCGGCAGGTGCAGTGGGCAATGGCATCGTGGAGACAGGTGTGGTATCGGTATCGGTAGGCACATCGGGCGTGGTGTTCGCCTTCGCCGATGAGCCGGTGGTAGACCCTGGCTTGCGCACACACACCTTCTGCCATGCGGTGCCCGGCAAGTGGCACGTGATGGGCGTGATGTTGTCGGCGGGGGGGAGCCTGCGTTGGTGGCGCGATGCCTTCGCCACCGAGGAGAAAAGCGTCGCTTCCGCGATGGGCGTAGACCCCTATGAGCTGATCACGGCTGAGGCGGCGCAGGCTCCGCTGGGCACGGAAGGCTTAATCTTCCTGCCATACCTGACAGGCGAGCGTACCCCGCACGCAGACCCGCACGCGCGAGGCGTCTTCTTCGGCATCACGCTGCGCTCCGACCGGTCACATTTCGCCCGTGCCATACTGGAAGGCGTAGCGTTCGGCTTGCGTGACTCCTTCGAAATCTTGCGCGAGATGGGTCTGCCGATAACGCAGGTACGAGCATCCGGTGGCGGTGCGCGCAGTGCGGTGTGGCGACAGATACTCGCCGACGTATCGGGTTACGACCACGTGACGATCAATGTGGACGAAGGACCTGCTTTCGGTGTAGCCTTGCTGGCGGGTGTGGGCACGGGGGTGTGGAAGAGTGTTCCCGAAGCCTGCCATGCCACCATCGAGGTGGTGAGCAACACACCCACTCAACCGGACGCCCATCGCGCCTACGAACCATACTACGCGCTTTACCGGAAGCTGTACCAACACCTGAAGGCGGACTTCGCCGAGGTAGCGGGCTTGATGGAGTAGAGCTCAGCAAGCAGTGCGTCCAGCATCTGTAGCGCAGACATCACGGCGGTGAAGGCACCATGAACGATACATCGCGCGCGCCAAAGGTTCAAGCGCTTCTGGAACAGGGCGTCGAATACCAAATCTACTCCTGCTGCGTTGTTGCGGTAGGCGATTCGAAGTCGGTATGGTACACCGCTGGCGTGGGGCTGGCGGACCCGGAAAAAGGGACACCTGCCGACACCGAAACGCTTTTCGACCTGGCTTCACTCACCAAGCCGGTGGCATGTGCCTCCAGCGTGATGGCTCTGGTAGAGGAAGGGGTGCTGCAGCTGGAAGCTCCGGTGTCCTCGCTCCTCGAAGAAGCTCCAGCGTGGCTCAAGCGTATCCGCCTGCGCCATCTGTTAACGCATACTTCGGGGCTACCCGCCTGGAAACCCTTCTACGAACAAGTGCAGGGCGATATGTTGCTGCAAGCGGTGCTGCAAACCCCTCCCTCGCGCCTGCCGGAAGTGGAGTACGAATACAGCGACCTGAACTATATCCTGCTGGGTGAGATAGTGCATCGCGTTTCCGGCAAGAACCTCGCCGACTACGCGCGGGAACGCATCTTCCTGCCCGCCGGCATGTCCGATACCCTGTACAACCCGGGCGAGCACCTGTCGCATCGCATCGCCGTTACCGCGAACTGCCCGTGGCGTAAGGGACAGATGCTGCGCGGGCAGGTACACGATGCGAACGCCTGGGCAATGGGTGGCGTGAGTGGACACGCCGGACTGTTCTCTACCGCAAGCGACCTCGCACGCTTCTGTCAGACCCTGTTGCGCGGAGACGGCGGCGTGCTGGGCAGAATGACGGTAGAGCAGATGTTCCACAACCAGATTGCGGGCATCGGCGGGCAGAGCTTCGGCTGGTTCACCCATCCCAACGAGATGCTTCCCCGCGCCAACCTGCTTCCCCAAAGCTGCATTGGACACTCCGGTTTCACGGGCACCGCGCTGCTGCTGAACCGCCAGCCGGAGTTCTTTATTGTGCTGCTGAGTAATCGTGTGTATTGCGCGTACGAAGGCGACAGGTGGTTGCCTTACCGAAGGAGGCTCCTCAACGCCCTCAGTGCGCTTATCCACTGACCGCCCCTCCACACACCCGCACTGTGCCCTGGGGGCGCGCATGGGGCGCGCCCCCTGTGACTTCTGCGCACTACGTGAGCGCCATTGGCATCAGCACGCACAGGTAGTTGTCCTGGTCCACCGGACGGATCACCGCTGGACGCAGGGACTCCGTCAGCTCCAGATGCACGCCTTCTGAGGCGATCACATTCAGCACGTCAATCAGGTAGCGCGCGTTGAACGCCACAGTGATATCGTCCCCTTCGCGCACCACTTCGACTTCTTCATGCGCCTTGCCCGACTGCCCGCTTTCCGCCTCAATAATCAGATACTCGCCGTTGGTGCTGAGAATGACGCGGTTGCTGATATCGCGGGCGACGAGGCTGGCACGGCGCACCGCAC
Organism: Armatimonadota bacterium; assembly: GCA_026003195.1. Taxonomy (NCBI): domain Bacteria; kingdom Bacillati; phylum Armatimonadota; species Armatimonadota bacterium. The sequence continues at coordinate 526,427 of BPGU01000001.1, read as the reverse complement.
GCAGGAACTCCTCGGTGGCGAGGGTCAGTCGCTTGGTGTAGGCAGTAGGGATAACGCGCTGATACGCCGGGAACTGGCCGTCTATCAGACGGGTAATCAAGAAGGTGCGTCGCGGGTCGTTGACAGGGCGGAAAGCCGCCTGATTGCGCCCGATTTGCACCTCCACCTCGCCGTCATAGTCTCCCACAATGCGTGCCAGTTCGTTCATCGCGCGAGCGGGGATGACCGCTGCGATAGGGGTCCCCAGCGCATTGGTGCCTACAGGATGCGAGCGTACGGTCAGGCGATGTGTGTCGGTCGCCACCATGCGCAGGGTCACCCCGTCGTATTCCACCAGCACACCGGTGAGGATGGCGCGGGTCTCTTCGGTGCTAACCGCGAAGATGGTCTGTTTGATCATCTCTTTCAGGGTATCGGCAGGCACGGTAAAGAGAGTGGCATCACTCACTTCCGGCAAAGAGGGATACTCTACGGGCGACAGCCCGAGCAGCTTGTACTCCGACCGCTCGCAGCTGAGTAGCACCGCATGGGTGGCATCGTCACTCAACTTGATGTCTGCCTCCGGCAGTGACGACAGAACCTCCTGGGTCAGTTTGGCAGGCGTGGTAGCATCGCCCGGCATCTCCACTGTAGCGGGCACGAAGCACTCGATACCGATTTCCAGGTCGGTAGCGGTGAGCTTCAAACCGTCCCCTTCTGCGCTCAGGTGAATGTGCTGCAAAATAGGCAACGAACTCCGCCCGCTCACCGCATGGGCAACCGTTTGGACGCCTTCCAAAAGGTCTTTACGAGTGGTGGTGACTTTCATCAAGAACCTCCCTAGGTCAAGTTTTGGATGATGACAGGCTGCGCACCGGTCTGGGTTCTCAACGATTAACGCTCGGTGCGATGCTCATCCTCCGGCGGCAGCAGCGGCAAAGAGAACGGTTCTTCATGCTGACGTGTGGGCTGCAGGTGCGGGAAGTGTTCGGCGATATGGCGCAGCACGCGCTCCCCCACCCGTTCCGAGACCATCGGCTTCTCCACACCTTGCCGAAGCAGCTGACGAGCCTGCTCGACAGAACGCGCTTCGTACGCACAGGCAGGACACCGAAGCAGATGCCGTTCGATACGTTGCATCATGCTTTCGGTCAGCTCCTGGTCCAGGTAGTTGCCAAGCAGTTCGCGTACTTCGGCACACTTCATGCCTCTTCACCCCATTCTTCGGAGAGCGCGTCCCGCAAAGCCGCCCGCGCCCGATACAACATGCCCTTCACCGACGGCACACTGCGCCCTAATATCTCCGCCACCTCTTTAGCAGTGAACTCTTCCACATCGCACAGCAGCAACACCGTCCGGTACTCCTCAGGCAGGCGTTGCAGCGCACGTTGCACGGCGACGCGCAATTCTATCTCGGCAGTGTCGTCACCTTGCACCGGTTCACCGCTGTCCTCCAGGCGCAGGAGGCGTGGCTGACGCAGGCGGTCGATACAGCAGTTGCGTGCAATGCGAAACAGCCACGCTTGGAACGTGCCCTCGGCGCGGTAGCCCATGCAGCCCTCGAAGGCGCGCAGGAATACCTCCGACAGCACCTCCTCGGCATCGGTGCGATTGCCCAGCAGGCGCGTGGCATACGCCAGCACGGCATCAGCGTATCGCCAGAACAGCGTCTCCACCGCCTGCATGTCGCCAGCGCGAAATCGCGCAATCAGTCGTGCGTCCTCGCTCTCTCTACCGCTTTCCATAAGACAAGACGTGTGGGAGGTTCAAAAAGCACCGCGGCGGGTGCCCATTCCTTGCAGATTGTAACCGCCTTTGGGTGAGGAGTCAAGTCGGCGGCTATCCCGCAAAAATACGGTGCATCTTCTCGTGAAAACTGCCGATAATGGAAGCGTAAAAAACCTTTTGTGCGAGGGCTTTACATGAGCAGCCACGAGACGCTTACCGAACTGGTGGAGGTTTTGATCGACAAAACCCGCGACAAACGCCTGATGTGGGAGCCTGTGGGCGAGGCAGATACCTACGCTACCGTGATAGACGGCTCCTACACCCTGCGTGTGTACAGAGACGATGACGAGGTCTGTCTGGTGCTGCGCGAAATGCACTCCCCCGAAGCGATTACCCTCTTTGCGCACAATCAGATCGACCACGAACGGCTGGAGCTGCTACACCGCGTGGTGCGCGAGAACGCTCTGCGCTACGACGAAAAGATCGCACAGGTAGTGGAGATTCTGAAGGCGCTGTAGACCCTATCGCAGCACGTGGCGCAAGAAGAAGAGCAGATTCGCAGGACGTTCTGCCAGTCTTCGCGTGAAGTAGGGATACCATGCCTCTCCGTAGGGCACATACACACGCATCTGGTAGCCCTGAGATGCCAGTTTCTCCTGCAAGTCGCGCCGGATACCGTAGAGCATCTCGAACTCAAACCGTTGTGGAGAGATATTGTTGTTCTGTGCAAAGGCTATCGCGTCGCGGATGATGCTCTCGTCGTGTGTCGCAAGCGCAGGAGCGTTGCCGCTCAACAGCAGCTTTTGCATCAGGCGGCGATAGGCGGCGTTCACCTGGCTGCGTTTGGGGTATGCGACGGTCGCCGGTTCCGCATACGCCCCTTTGCACAATCGCACTGAAGCTTTGCACCGGATCAGCCGCTCGATGTCTTCCTCGCTACGGTACAGGTACGCCTGAATGACGATGCCCAGGTTGGGATAGCGCTCGTGCAAGGCGTCAAAAATGTCCAGCGTGCGCTGGGTGTACTCTCTGCTTTCCATGTCGATGCGGACGAAGCCACCTACCTCCTGTGCGCACTGCACAATGCGCTCCAGGTTACGCACGCAAAAATCGTTCTCTATGTCCAGACCCAGCTGGGTGAGCTTCACCGATACCTGTGTATCCAGTCCTGCCTGCGCTAACGTGGGCAGCACCCGCAGATACTCCGCTACCACTGCCTCCGCCATCTGCCTGTCGCGCACGCTCTCACCCAGATAGTCTATGGATACCTTTAAGCCTCTGGACTGCAGCTGTTTGGCAATGCGGAGAGCATCCTGCAGGCTTTCGCCGGCGACGAAGCGGTCCACCAGTTTGCGGAACGGTCGCCCCCGCGTGATGAGGTGACGCACCGGAGGCAGGGAAGCGATTTTGAGCACAACGGCACGAGTCAGCATCCTCTCCCTCATTCGATAGTGTCTACATCTACAGTATACACCTGCTGGGGAGCAAAGACAATCTGTTTTGCCGCTACGTCTGCCGTTTCCTCTGGAGGGCGAGGCTCCCGCCAGTCGGTCGGTTTGTGGTCGCGATGGAAGCGCCCTTCTCCACACGCGGGACATTCAGCAGAGTCAAACAAAAAAACCGAGCCCCCGTAAAGGGGGCTCGACTCAGAAGCGGGAAACTGCCTTCCGTTTACGCGCGGCGGCGACGCAATGCCATGCCCGCCAACCCCACTACGCCAGTTGCCAGCGCCATCAGGCTACCCGGTTCAGGCACGGGAACCAGGTTCAGGGTGTAAGCAGAACCTACCCCTCCCCCAAGCGGTCGGACAGGAGTAGATGGCGGTTCCATAGCCACTGTTGTCCAGATTCCTCCAGTTCCCGCATCCCAAATGACTATCGGGTAAGGGGTACCGCCTGGCATCAACCCGTCATTGCGAAGGGTCACATCCGCAAGCTTGTGACCGGCGGAGATACTCGCATCTCCCTGAACATTTGCCACCAAAATGCTGTAACCGTATGGTCTGGTGCCAGACCCACGTGCCCCTCCCTTTTGTACTGCAGCGGTGAAACCAGGAGGTGGATTGGTCTCCACCCCCACACCAGCGATTTTGTTGTCAGTAGGAAGGGCTCTCTCACCGAGACCTGTGGTTCGGTCGTAGCCCAGCATCACCAGAATCGAGTTCACACGATTTTCATGCTGCACCCACACCGAGATTGTGAATTCTTCTCCCGGCGCCACCATCAGTTCGGTGATGGGTGTGGTGTCGCCCGCTTTGGTGATCCAGAACTGCAGTGCGCTGGCAGGGCTGAGGCTAAGCAGCATCAGCGTCGCGGACGCGATACCTGCTGTAAACCAGAGACGTAAACCTTTCATACTCGCCTTCCATCTCCTTTCTTAGAGTGGTACCTGGATGGATAACCTGAGCTTATTGTAGCGCACCGGTACAGGTTTGTCAACAGGGAAGGTTCTCCTTCCCGAAAAAATTTCATGCTCAAGCACCTCTTCTGCTTCTACAAGTGCTTCCACGGACCGGCTCTCCTCTCTGGCAAACGAACCACCACAAGAAGTAGCGGTATCCCTTCCCTCCTCGGGGTAGCAGGGTGCGCCTGCTCAGGCTCTCCACCCTATATATAATGCAAGATTCGTACCACAGAAGGGGTTTTGGGGGTGTACGGGCAAAAATTTTTGAAAATTGTTTCGCAAGGAGCGAATCTGGGCGGATTGAGAGGAGCAAACAGGTAAATAAACCCTCCAAAACAGCAATCCGTCCCTACCATCCCGCCCCTCGCACACCGATGACCGACTCCAGCAACACGACAGTGCAGTACACCACCACATCGCCCAGAATCAGCCCCAGGAAGAACGGGCGCAGCTTGCGATACACGGGCATTCCTCCGTAGCGCTTCACCAGCGACGCCATCAGCCAGCCGATGAACGCACCGCCCCATATCTGCCCGCTCACATTCTCGCTGCTGGCGATGACGAAACCCAGCGGCGAAAGACGCCACCAGGTGAACTGTCGATTCATGGCTAACAGCAACAGTCCGATGCCTGCTCCCACAACGGTCGCGCCCCACACTTCCCCCGAAGGAGGCTGACGCGATGCCATGTCGCCCATCAGCCTTTGCAGGTGCTGAGGCACGTTCCACGAGAGGGGCCACGCGGCGAAGTTCACCGCCCCATACTGATACGACCACCACAGGATAAAGAAATACGCTCCCAGCAAAGCCGCCAGCACCGACAGCACCAGTCCCGCCAGATGCACTCGCGGAGGCAGCTGCGCCTCATGACGGAACTTCTCATCGTTGAGGGCGAAGTACAGAAAGCTCATATCCGCCCGTCCCACCAGCGCGTTTTGCGCATTGAGCATCCACAATCCGCTGTTGCTCTGCCACAGGCTGCCCGTCAACCCGTGTATCAGCCGCTCGGGGACATAGCCGTTATCCACCAGGTACACCCCACCGGAAGCCACCATCCTGCCTAATGCCAGCACGATCGCGTACAGCACCAGCAAGAACAGCAGCACAGGGATCACGTTGCGCCCGGCAAACAGTGCCCATACCAGCATGGCTCCGTTCGCCGCCAGAAAGCCCAGCACTGCCCCACGAGGCACGCGCGCATCGGGATCACGCCTCCACGCCTTCTTGACCTCACCCCATACCGGCAATAACATACTGAGGGAAAGCACCACGCACGCGCCGAACTCGGTATGATGTATCCAGTCCATCGGGTTGAAGGTGGTCGTGCCCGCCGGTGCAGCGGCGTTATAGCCCATCAACGCGAACGCCAGCAACTGCGCCCGATACAGCAGGTGGAATACCCAGATAGACGCCGCCACCTCGCCGTTGATCAGATACGAGACGCCAATGACCAGCATCCACACCGGAAACACGAAATCGCGCAGGGCGTTGAGCGGAGCGGTTTGCCACCCTTCCCCAATGCGCCAGGTGATGATCTGCCCGATTTCGGGGATGGTGGGGAAATAGGAATGCATCTGCCCCACGCCGATCATCGTGCCCGGAATGAGAAACCCGAACCACAGCAGAGGGTTGCGCCAGAAACGGTCGCCCTCGCTGCCCACGCCTATCATCTCCAGAGGCAACTCCATCAGCGGGAAGGTGACGCGCTCCTCTTCAATCCACCGGTGCGACAGAATACGCGCCAGACAGCCCAGCGCCGCCAGGAGCGCGAGCGCAAACAGAGTCCAGCCGAGCAGAGGCACCACCCACGCCCCCCAGGGGATAGACTGCCCTGGCGCGAGCCCTTCGTAAAATGCCCGCACCGCTTCCCTGTCTCGCACCAGTAACCACGAGGGAATAGCATCGCCCAGCTGCTCCGCATAGGGAACCCCACCGCGCCGGGGATAATACTGTGGAGCCACTGCCAGCGTCACCAGCGTCTGCCCGACCGACGCCTGCGGTATCGCCGCCGAGATGAACAGCATGGAGAACACAATACCCAGTTCCCACTTCTGCATCGCCCACGAGGCATGGATGCGCTTCAGGATGCCGTTCAGCACCACCGTCAGGAAAAAGAAGAACACCGCCCCACTGGGCAATGAAGCGGCAGTGATATATCGTCGGTATATCAGGTTGGAATGGGTGGTGAGAGCGCACAGCGTCAGCACCAGAATCAATCCCCACACCACCGCACGCACTGCTCGCCAGCAAACAGAAAACGCGACCTTTTGCTGTGTCGCGCTGGGAGCGTTCGCTTCGGCTAACAACTTTTCACAATACATCTCTCTGCTCTCGCCAGTATCTTTCTTGTATCTCGCGCTACATTTCACCTCGGGGCAGGCAGAAACCTTCCCGGAGACGAGGTTGCGCCGTTTCGGACAGACAGGAAAGATCGGGGTCAGCAGGATTCCTTTTGACGCCTGACGAATCTGTTTGTAAAGTCCATGAGTTGGGAGGCTTAATCAGTGGCAGACCGTCTCAATAACCGCCTGACACGACGCGAGTTTCTGCGCGAAGGTGCTGTAGTGGCTGCCAATCTGGCGATCAGCGCGCTCCCCCATGTGAGCGCCGCGCAGGAGCAACCACCGCCACGCAAGCTGAAACAGGACGTGACGTGGGGTATCATCGGTCGTTTACCGCTCGCCCAGGCGCTCGCAGAGATCAAGCGTATCGGTTTTCAGGGAGTAGAGATGGCGCCGCGCCAGACGTGGGATGAGATTCGCGCCGCCGGGTTGCGCATCGTCACGATGGTCGGGCACGCCTCACTCACCGATGGACTGAACCGCAAGGAGAACCACAACCGCATCGAGGACGAGTTGAAGCGGAATATCGATCTCGCCGCACAGTATGATATTCCGATACTGATATGCTTCTCCGGCAACCGGCGAGGCATCTCGGATGAAGAGGGCATCCAGAACTGTGTGGAAGGCTTGAAACGCGTCGCGCCCTATGCAGAACAAAAAGGCGTCACGCTCGCCATGGAGCTGCTGAACAGCAAAGTAGACCACCCCGACTACCAGTGCGACCACACCTGGTGGGGCGTGGAAGTATGCAAACGGGTGGGCTCGCCGCGCGTGAAGCTGCTGTACGACATCTACCATATGCAGATTATGGAGGGCGACCTCATTCGCACTATCCGCGCCAACATCCAGTACATCGTGCACTTCCACACGGCGGGCAACCCGGGGCGACGCGACCCCGATGAGACGCAGGAAATCTACTATCCCGCGGTGATGCGCGCCATCAAAGAGACCAAATACGACGGTTTCATCGGACACGAGTTCGGTCCCAAAGGCGACCCCATCGAGGCTCTGCGCAAGGCATATCAGATTTGTGATGTGTGAGCATGAGATCTCCTTCGCCTCCACGCTGGCGACGGGAGCATGACCACTACTCTCTCGCCAGCGCACATTATTTGCTTGTTCTGAGCGCAGCGGACGGATCTGTGCTCGCACTCACCGCTCGCGGCACAGGCAAGCCGATTCTTCGCAGCGGAGAACAGGGTTTGTGGCAGATCCGTTTTCACAGCGGTCACAGCCTTTCCGCATCTGGCATCCGTCCGCAAGCGCAGATACAGAGCAATACCCTGCTTTTACGCTACGAACACCCACAAGCCTCTGTCACGGTGCAGGTCATCGCCTTTACCGACTACGTGGACTGGGTGGGTGAAGTCACCCCCCATGCCGAGACGGTGCTTGATTTCGCTCTGCCTGCCCGCTTGCGCTTTGACCCCGCACAACTGGTACGCCTGGTATGCCCCATGGACGGCAACCACTCGGTGGGAATGGCGTGTCTGGGGAGCTTTTTCCAGCAACAACCAGAGCACCAGCCCACCGCATGGCGTCCGGTGATGGCAGGCGCTGAAGGCTACGTCCGCCTCTTCGGTGGCGCACTGGACATGCGACCGGATGATGACCCGCCGGTAGAAATATCCCCTGCCCCGGAAGCGAGCCGCTGGCTTTCTGAAAAGGTCCTTTCTGGTATCGCCGGAGCACGCGCTATTGTCAACCGCCCTTCTCCACGTGAGCAGATGGATGTGGCGCTGGTGGACTCGCCGAACGGTGTCTACTTCGGAGCACACAGGCTGGGCGCAGGATACCTCTGGCGCGTTGGCGGACGGGTGGAATCGGCGCAAAAGGCTCTGGTGCGCGCGCTGGTAACCGGCGTGCTGGAAAAGCTGGACAAACGAGGAGAAGTGTGCCTCATCGTGCTTCCCAACGCGCCGCGCAGTGGTGGCTGGGCTGCCGTCACGGTGGACGAGTGGCGACAGAGCCTTGCCGATCTGCAATCTGCCACTGGTGGACGCATGAAGGCAGTGGAAATTCGCAGTGTCGCCGCGCTGCATCAGGCTTGCCGCGAGGGAACATGCCTCGCCATCATCAATCCCTATGGCGAGTGGCTTCCCACACTTCCGAAGGGCGGGATCGGAGAGACTCTGGAGGCGGTACAGCGATTCGTGCACAACGGCGGGCACTGGTTTGAGGTGGGTGGTTACCCCTTCTTCTACGCCCTCCAGCCGGCACAGTATTTTTCTCTGCGTGTGAGTTACCCTCCCGCCTTCGCCGATTTCCTGCACTGGGAAACGCGCCTGGGCAACGTGGCGCTTTACCGGGTGCAACCGCGTCACTGGAAGGCGTGGGACAGACGAAATACCTTTGTGCCGGGCTGGCTCGCCTGGGGAGGCGATGAGAGCGGTGGCTATGCCGATCGCGCGTATGGTACCTACGTACCTCCCGGTACCCGCTGGCGTGCCCCAACGGTCAGGGTTCTCGTTGGCAGAAACGCGCCCGAATCGCTGAAACGATACGCGGAAGCGAACGGCATCCGTCGCCGCCTCGCGCAGAAGATGCCCCGTGCCCTGCTGGAACGCTTCAAGCGGTCGGTGCTGGTTTACTATGCGGGAAACGCCCGCGAAAAGATGCAGTTCCTGCGCGGCTTACCCACACCCAGCCTGATACACTTCGCGGACTACCTGAAGGGCGGCTTCGATAAGGAATATCCCGACCACCTGCCTCCCCATCCGCAATTCGGCACGACACAGGAGTTGTTCGCGTTCGTTCGCGAAGCCAGGCGGATGGGACATCTGGTTATGCCGTACACGAACCCCACATGGTGGTGCGACAACCCGAAAGGTCCTACCTTCCAGCGCGAGGGGGAAGCACCTCTCTTGCGTACATTGGACGGACAGCTCTCCCGCGAGCGATACGGACCGAACGAAGGCTATACCATCTGCTTCTGGCATCCGGCGGTGCAGGAAGCCAACCGGCGCACACGCCGACAGTTCAGCGCAGAGATACCCGTAGACATCCTGTTCCAGGACCAGTGTGGCGCACGCGGCTGGCTGTACGACACCAACCCCGCCTCCCCTACCCCGTATGCTTACACAGAGGGGCTACTCAGTATGGTCGCCGAAGATAGCACGCAGATACCCCTTTCCACCGAAAGCGGCTGGGACCGGGTGGCGGAGTACGAGGTGCAGTTGTGCGGCATGGCGTGGTCGTTGATACCTACAGAGTATGCCCCCGATTGGCGCACGCTCCTTCGGGAGCAGTTTCCCTCTCACACCTGGGAGATTTTCCCTCTCGCTCAGTACCTGGTGCACGACAAAGCGGCGATGGTGATGCACGACCTGGGGCAGTTTGTTACCAACCGCGAGGTGCTAGCGTGGGTGCTGGGCTTGGGGTTCGGACTGAGTGCGCGCATGTGGGCTCCAGACCTGTCTCAGGAAAGAGTGCAGGAATGGCTGCGCTGGCTCAGCCGCTTGCAACAATCGGTGTGCGCCCGGTATATCGGCGAGCCTCTGCGCACCTTTCGGCATGAACGGGTTGGCAGAGGGGAGGGCATTTTGCACGCCGATTACGGAAGGGTGCAGGTCATAGCCAACCTGAACTCGCACCCCCAGCAGGTCCAGGCGGGAAATCAGAGGATGCTGCTGGCTCCCTTTGGTTTCTACGCCTCCGGTGAAGGGATGGTGGCGGCGAATCTGTTCCGGGTCGGTGGGCGCGAGTTCGGCGATGAGGGCGTTTCCTTTGTAATGGAGACTGCGAAACAGCCCGAATTGTGGATTTATGCTCGTGCTGGCGAGGAAGCGGCCATTCCCCTGTCTGGCGTTTCTGCGCGACGTGTGAGGCTTCACTGGAATACCGGCGCCGCTACCGAAGGGGTCATCCGACAGGGTGTGCTTTTCCTCACCGTGCCTGCTGTCCGCGAAAGCGAAAACGTACGCCGGGTGTGGTACACCCGAATTCTCACGTGAAAAGGGGTCAAGTAGATATGCGCTGGTTCAGTAGAATGATGTGGCTCGTGGGCTGGTTTGCCCTCTTCTACAGTGCTGCAGAGGCACAAAGCGTGAAATCACCGTGGATAGAGGTCAGCTACCGTGGCACCAGTGGCGTGGAGGTTCGGTTCGCTGGTGTCAGCATCATTCGTGAAACCTCCTTGCAATCCGCCACTCCTGACTGGAACACCGCCTACTATTCCAGCGGCGGCACCGCTCCGCGCGTGCGCGTGGAGGCTTCGGAACGACGTCTCGTGGCAGAACATGGCAGGGTGGGTTCCCCCTTCACCGCCACCGAGGAGTGGCGCCTGATAGACGACAACACCCTGCAGGTCACCGTGCGCTGCGCCATTACGCAGGATGTGCCCGCTATCGCCGAATATTGCGTGGGCTACCTGCGGGCACAACCGCTGGTCGGGGCAACCTACACCGCCGAGACGCAGGCTGGTCTTCTCAGCGGTACCATTCCTGCCGTGGCGAAGTCTGCAGACAGGGATAATAGCACCTTCGCCCGCGCCTTCCGCAAACTCACCCTGCAAACCCGCTTCGGCACGCTGGAAATCACCGCCGAGGGCGATAACCCCGATATCATCCTGTTCGACGGGCGCAAGAACCCGCAGGGCTGGGCACGAGAGGCTCCCACTCTGTGGCTGGGTTATCTGCAATTCCCCCTGCAGAAAGGCTTGCCGATCACCCTGCGCGTCACCATGCGCCTTACCCCTGCCGAGCGGGCACAACCCATAGAGCGCGTTGCCGTCGCCACCCGGATCGTGCCGTTGAAAGAGGCTGTCGGTGCAGAGGTGCGCCCCGTGCTGCTGGTACCTCAACCCAAACAGGTACAGTGGCGTGAAGGTTTCCTGCCACTCCACCCCCGCACGCGTGTGCTGGCGATGGACAGAGCAAGCCTCCCCGCTGCGCAATCCTTTGCGAACATGCTGCGAGACCGATACGGATTCACCTTGCGTGTGAGCACCGGAATACCCTCGCGTCTGGACAATGTAGTGCTGTTCGGATTGAGGTCTCACCTCTCCCGTCTTCCCCGTGCATGGCAAGCACTGCTCACGGTGCCAGACAAGGAGGAAGGCTACGCTCTGCTGGTAGGAGCGTCGGCAGCAGCAGTGATCGGTCATGATGAACGAGGGGTCTTCTACGGTTCGCAGACACTACAGCAATGCCTGCAAGCCCGCCCGCAGGGTGCTGCGTTGAAAAGGGCATTGGTTATAGATTACCCCTCCCTGAAGTTTCGTGGAGCACATCTGTTTCTGGGGAACCACGCTCTCCCCTTCCACCAGAAGCTGATAGAGCGCATCTTCTCCCATCTGAAGCTCAATCACCTGGTGCTGGAAAGCGAGTACACCCGCTGGGACAGCGCACCCGAAATCGCACTGGACTTTTCGATGGACAAACGCGATTTGCGGCAGGTCATCGCCTTTGCCCGTCAACACCAGATGGAGGTCATCCCGCTGGTACAATCGTTGGGGCACTCGGCGTGGATATTCCGTAATGGGCAGAACCGCGACATCGCGGAAGACCCGGAGAACCTCTCCACCTATTGCCCGCTGAATCCACGCACTTACTCCTTCATCGACGCGATATACGACGAGGCATTGCAGCTTTTCGAACCACGCTTTTTCCACATCGGGCACGATGAGGTACACCTGTTCGGACGATTCCCCTACCACGAGGAGTGCAGGCAACGCGGGCTAACACAGCTCTTCGTGGATGACGTGCTGCACCACTACAATCGCTTCAAGCAGCGCAATGTGCGCACGATGATGTGGGGCGATATGCTCCTGCACCGCAGCGAGTCGGCGGATACCGCAGCGCTCGCAGAAAGCGTTGAGGAGGCGCAGCGCAGGCGCGAGATGCTTCCCAAGGACATTATCATCTGCGACTGGCACTACCAGCCTCGCCCTCCGGAAGAGTTCGTGCAGAAGAATCTACGGGTGCTGCAGGAAGCGGGGTTTGAAGTGATTGCCACCACCTGGTACACGCCGCTGAACATCTACAACTTCGCAAAGGCTGCTCAGCAGGCGGGCATCCTGGGATTGTTACAGAGCACGTGGGCAGGGTTTAATATCAGCGAGGCGGTGCTCAAACCGGCGTTCCACCAGTTCTCGGCGTTCGTGCTGGCGGCGGAATATGCGTGGAGCAACAACAGTCCACCCCCCGACGCCCTCCCCTACTCGCCGGACGATCTGTTCCTGGACCTGTATGAACGACGGCGATTAACCGCTCGCCCACAATCGGGCTTCGCAGTGGACATCTCGGAGGCGATGAACCTCGCCGCGATGCAGACCAATGCGAACGGCTGGCTCGGTCTCGGAGCAGAACATGACCTGAGAAACCTGCCTCGCGGTGAACAACCTCTGGCAGGCGTGAGATTCCGCCTGTCTACAGACCCATCCCAACCTTCGGCGGTGGTGCTTGCCTGCAGCATGTTGCCCACAAAGCCTCTGCCGCGCCTGGTGCATTTTCCCGTCGGGCGAAGGGCGTCCGCACTGTACTTCCTGCATACCACAGGCTGGCAGGTGGACAGGAACAGGCTCGTGGGCAACTATCGCATCCTGTACGCGGACAACACCAGCGAGACCATTCCGCTGGAGTACGGTGTGAACATCTGTGCGTGGGACGACCTCAGCCCCGCCTACTTCGCCAAAGTGGTGTGGCGTAGCCAGACCACCGACGGCACACCTGTGGCATTGCGTGCGCTGCGCTGGGATAATCCCCACCCGCAAAAGACCATCGCTGCCATCGAGTTCAGCGTTACTGACGACATGGCAGCACCGATGCTGTTTGCAGTCACGGGGGTGAAGTGATATCAGGAGGATGAGCCATGAGCATCGACAAAACTCTGCGCGAAAGCGCGGAACAGTCCATACGATTCGCATTGCACTGCCTGACACCGTGTGATGGGCATCTGCGAGCGACCTCTACCTTCGTCAACCCGCAGGGCGAACCGCAAATGTGGCACGACTTCGGTCCATTGGAGGGACCCGGCTGGGCAGCGAACAGTTTTGGCGGCGCATCGGTGCTGCTGCGTTATGGCAAAACTTTCGGGCGCGAGGATTGCATCCGCGCAGGCAATGCGCTCATAGAACACACGCTGGCTCATTTTGTGGACGTGCACGATCGCCTGCAATGGCTGTACCGCGACGTGCGCTCCGGCACGTTCTCTCTCAACTTCAAACACAACCGTGACTGGTTCTGCCCGGGCAGCGTAGCACGGATTGTGCTGCAGATGCTGGAATGCGCCGAACGCACCAGCGTCCCCGCGTTACAGCAGAAGCTAACCGCCTGCGCTTACAACACTGCCCGTTGGCTGACTGCTACCACTCCCATCCTGCCCAATGGCTGGTTTCCGCGCCGCGTGACTCCGCGGGGAGAACCTTATCCTCACGCAGCGGAAGGAGGCAATGACCCTATTTGGGAAATCAGCGGCGATGGCACGCACCTGCTGTGGATGTGGGCAGAACTGACCCGTCAAGGTTTGGGAGACTATGGTTCCCACCTGCGGCACGGCATAGAGGCTTTCCAAAAGGCGGAAGGGTTCTATGGCAGCGTCAACCACGATACCTATGACAAGCAGGAGAACGTCGCTTACGCCATCGCTTTCCGCACCTTCCTCCGCGCGTCTGAGCTGCTGGGCGAACCTGCTTTGAAGGAATACGCCCTGCAGAAGATACTGCCCGGGCTGGAGCGATTCATCCTGCACGAAGACCGTAACGGCGTCGCCACGAAAGGCTTGCTGTACATGGAAGACAGCTGGGATACCGCCTACCTGTGGGAGAACGCCGAAGCGGCGATAGCCTATCTGGAAGCACACCGCCTCACGGGAGAGCGACGTTATGAACAGCGGGCGGTGGACATCCTGCTCGCCATCTCCAAACACCACTACGGCGAACACGGCTTCCTGACCGAAGGCGTGGACTGGAACAACCATGTGGGTAAACAGCACCATATTGGACAGGCGGAGTACGGCGCGATTGCCTACACCGAACCGCTGTTGAATAATCTGTACCACGTAGAGGCGTACTGCGTATGGAAAGAATGCTGAAATAGTACCTTTCTGCTCAGCCAACCACTGTGCTCTAATAGACCTCGGTGGAAACTATTTTGCCGAAGCGAGGCGCCGAAATGGCGGAGCGTTATCACAGGCTTCATGAACGCATTTCTATAGACCCAAAGATATGCCACGGACAAGCGTGCATCAGAGGCACTCGCATCCCTGTCCACCAGATAGTGCGGATGCTGGCTCACGGCGACTCCAACGACGACCTGCTACAGGAGTACCCTTCTTAGAAAAGGAGGATATTCTCGCTGCTCTACAGTACGCAGCAGACCTCGCCGAGGAAGATGTCCTCTCTCTGGAGCCTGTAGAGACCTGATGTGTATCATTTGTAGATGAGAACATTCCCCGCAGGACGGTAGCGGAGTTGCGTGCACAAGGTCGCGAAATGGTTGTTGTCGCGCGCGACACGGTACTACGCTGTTGGCACCCGGGCGCATAGATTCTCCATCGTAACTTGCACCACTCCTTACACCACTCCCTCCGGCTCCCACTCGCCGTCCGTTTCCGATTGCCAGCCATGCTTGCCAATCAAAGGCACAAACACACAGTAGCCATGCTCTGACACATGCAGCCTGCCCTGCTCGTCCTTCTCCGCAACGGTCAGCACCTGTTCGTAACGATGTCCCACGGGAATCACCAGCCTGCCGCCCGGCGCAAGTTGCTCCACCAGCGGCTGGGGGACAAAGGGCGCACCTGCAGTGACGATAATACCGTCGTATGGCGCAAGCGGAGGATACCCTTCCGTCCCATCCCCCACCACAAAGGTGATATTCCGATACCCCAGCGATTCCAGCACCTCACGTGCTCGGAGCGATAGTGCCTCCTCGCGTTCCATAGTGACTACTTCGTTCGCCAGTTCCGCCAGAATCGCCGCCTGATAACCACTGCCCGTGCCGACCTCCAGTACCCTGTGCGAGGGTGCCGGGTCGAGCAGCTGCGTCATCAGTGCCACCATATATGGCTGGGAGATGGTTTGTCCCTCACCGATAGGCAGCGCATGGTCGGAATAGGCGTCGTGAACTCTTTCCGGTGGCACAAACAGGTGCCTGGGTACCTTGCGCATGGCATCCAGCACGCGAGGGTTGGTAATCCCTCGCGCTTCCAGCTGGTAGCGTACCATGCGCTCCCTTGCCGCTTCGTGGTTGTAGTGGTAATCGCGGAACGACACTTAAGCCACCTTTGACCGGGTGCATTGTGTGTGGCATAGTCTTCGGTACGGTGCGGTGAGCTGTTTCCACGCTTGCAGGGCTTCCGCCACTACCTCTCGAGGATAAGGAGGCGTTCCGCTCCGGTCGTAAGGCTGGAACTTACCTCCCCGGGCGATTATCACTTGCTTCCACAGTACGCAGGCATCCTTGTCCTTGTGTATCGCCTCCAGCTGCCACACCGTTCGCTGGGCTTCGCGAGCCTTGAACATATCTCCTCGCAGGTAGTAGTATCGGACAGCCCAGAGCACTTCGGGCCAGATCATGCATCCACCACCGATGACGCCACACGCGCCCAGCTCCAGCGCCCGCAGATAAAACGCCTCATCGCCTGCTATCAGCACAAAACCTGTGTCCCGCACTACCTCCGCAATGGGCGCAAACACCTCCTCCCTGTCGGTAGACAGCTTCAACCCTGCGATGCGTGGTAGGGAGACCAATCGGCGCATCAGCTCGGGGGTGAGCTGATATGCGGGATCCGTGCCACCCGGCTGGTAGAGCACCAGCGGAAAGCGTGTGGCGTCATGCACTGTTTTGTAGTACTGCCACACCACCTCCACAGGCGGACGGTCCGTAGCAGGCAACATGTCCGGTATCACCAGTACCGCAGCGTCTGCCCCCGCCTTCTGCGCATAGTTCACCAGCTCGATGCTCTGTTCGGTATAACGAAGCAGGTCGGGACGCTCGCCCCTGTTTCTGCCGAGGCACTCGCCCATCGCGCCTATCAATACGCCCAGCCCACGCTTGCGGCAGGCAGGAACCAGCACGTCGGTGAACCGCTTTGCCTCTTCTACGGTAAACGTGTGCCACTTGCCCATACCGCTACGCCCAAAAACGGAGCGCACCGCGCGAGTACCTGCCAGGTAGTCTACCATTCCCTGCGTACCCTCGAGGTCCAGCCGTCCCGAGGCGTCTACCGGTGTCCAGAACGGCACGATAACGCCGGTGAGGAAATCATAAGGTTTCTGTGCGCTCATCTGCTCTACCCTCCCGATTGTTGCATTCCGCATCGGAAGAGGGATTCCTGCCTGCGATAGTCTGTCAGAAGTCGTCGCTGGAGGGCGAGACTCCCGCCCCTTTGACAAACCGCTATTCGCCAATATGCCCCTGGAACAAGATTTTTTCCATTTTTGCTGAAGCGACGCAAAACCCCTTGACAGCTCTGGCACGGCAAGATATAATCAAAACATCTTGATTAAGCGCAAAACCGTGAGGCTGCGCTCAGATGGACATGGCTGAAAACTCCAGTCTGGTTCCAACAAAGAAACGAAAAGGCAGACGCCCCAGCGGGCGTGTGACGATGCAAACCATCGCCGAGCGCGTTGGCGTCTCCCAGGCAACCGTTTCGTATGTGCTCAACAACAAAGCCGGAGCGCGGGTCAGCGCGCCTATCCGCGCTGAAATCCTGCGCATTGCCCGCGAGTTGAACTACTACCCCAACGAAGCCGCACGTCGTCTGGCAGGGATGCGAAGCCGAACACTGGGTATCCTCCAGCTTTACGTGCGGCACTCCGTGCTGGCAGGCTGGTGGTCCTCCGAAGTGATGCGCGGAATCGCCGATACCGGCTTCACCCAGGGCTACCACCTGATGATTTACGCGATGAGCGAGGATGTGCGCGAGATGTGCCTCAACGCGGTATATAGCGGGCGACTGGAAGGCTTGATTATCCTCGCACCCTACAAGGACGAACCTCTGCTCAAGGAGCTGAGCGATTCTGGTATTCCCCTTGCTGCCGTCGGAGCACAGCAAGTGTTTGGCGAGAAGATGGTCGCCGTGGATGCAGACAACGAGATGGGGGGCTACCTTGCCACCAGACACCTGATCGAACAGGGACACCGACGCATTGCACACCTGCACGGCACACTCAATATCCCCAACGCCTGTGACCGTCTGCGCGGCTTCCAGCGCGCGATGCAGGAAGCAGGGCTGCCGATAATGCCTGAGCTGGTTCGCGAAAGCGGCTTTCTGGAGCAAAGGTCTTACGAAATCGCTCAGGAACTGTTGCAGCTGTCAGAACCGCCCACCGCCATCTTTGCTGCGAACGATGTGTCTGCAGTGGGTGTACTGCGCGCGGTCAAAGATGTGGGTCTGCATGTGCCGGACGATGTGGCGATCATCGGCTACGATGGCACACCTTTCACCCAGCTGACGGAACCACCTTTAAGCACGGTAGAACAACCCGCCTCCGAAATGGGACGGATAGCTGCCAGGTTGTTGATAGAGATTATCGAGGGGCACACGCCTGCAGAGCGTGTTATCAAACTGCCGGTGCGCCTGGCAATACGCGGTTCCAGCGGTGTAGTGTGACGGAGAGCGGCAGCAAAGCACTTTTGAGATTCTGGCTTTTTTAGCAAAAAAATGTAGAAAGACTATTGACATGCTTTACTTAGCACTGCTAAAATAGATGGTAGCAAGCACTGGTGGTGCTAGCTATAAATTAACTAAAAATCACATCTGTAGAAGGAGGCACACAATCATGAAACACCGCGCATTCACACTGATTGAGCTGCTGGTGGTTATCGCGATTATCGCGATACTGGCAGCCATCCTGTTCCCTGTGTTCGCCCAGGCACGGGAAAAGGCGCGTGCGGCATCGTGCTTGAGCAATCTGAAGCAGATAGGGCTGGGGGCACTGATGTACGCGCAGGACTACGATGAGACTTACGTCGGCTCCTACAGCTATCCAAACACGTGGGGACAGTGCCCCAGGTTCACCTGGATGGACATGATCTATCCCTACGTGAAGAACCAGCAGCTGTTCGCCTGTCCCAGCAACAACCGCATTTTTGCGCATGATGGCACGCGCCTGAACTGCGCACCGGTAGCATCCATGTACGGCACGCCGCTAGGACAGGAACTGGGCACCTCGGTGCGCCCATGGCGGTTGGGTTACCTGATTAACGAGGGCTACAACGACGCGAACCAGTTCTGCAGCAAGTGCGATTGCAACACCGGATTGAACTGTTACCATGGTATCGTCAGTCACTCTATCTACATCCCGGCAATAGACGATACCGTAATGGATGTGGGTGCCACACTGGCTGCAATCGAGGACGTAGCGAACACCATCGCCATTTTCGATGGCGATCCCAACTGCCCACAGACCGGCAACCCGTCCGGCACAGTAGCGGCGTTCCGCTTCCCGCGTGATACCGACGTAGAGTTCGACACCTACGGCAACGACTACCGTGGAAGCGGGTGCTATATCGCTGGCGAGAAGACCGGGCGCGTCGCGAAAAAACACACAGGCGGAGCAAACTATGTGCTCGCCGATGGGCACGTCAAGTTCTTCCGCAAGACCACGCCCAACATGTGGACGCGCTATCAGGACTGAGCATCGCGATGGTCAGCCCCTGCCTGTCCGGCAGGGGCTACCCTTCAAGGAGGAGAGGATGAAACAGAACCAAATCAAGCCGTGGCACATCATCCTGTTCACCATTGCCATCTTGCTGGTGCTGTGGCAGGCTTTCGGATACGTGCAGGAAAAACGCAAACAAAGCCAGGCAACTTATCAGTCTGGTTCGGGTCCGAACATTACCCCCTATACGCCTCCACAGTTCCAGAACATCCGACAGCGTATGGAGCAGGAAAAGTAACGGGATAACAGCAGGATGAAAAAAGCGATAGCCTTCATTGGGTTGATAGCCGGGATTGCGTTGCTCAGCTGGGTAGGGTATGGGTTATTTGTGCTCAGTCGCAACCCGGCACCTCGTTTTTCGCTACCCCCTTTGCCTCCGCCGCCTGCCAACAATGCGTATTCAGAACTTATCTCCTGCGTCACCAGCGTTCGGGAGGCGGGCAGGCTAATCACACTTTCCCAGATACCCGACTACGGCACCCCCGCTGAAAAAGAACCGGTATTGCAAGCCAATCGCGAAGTGTTGCGTAAAGCACAGGAACTGCTTCAGAAAATCACCTGGGTAGACCATCTGGAGTATCGTATAGGGGACCCCACCGTCGATAACTATCGCCAGCTTGCTCGCCTTTTCGTGGCTCAAGCCAAATCTCTGGAACAGCAAGGTAAGTATGGACAGGCGCTGGATACATACATGGATGCCTTTCATTTCTTCGAAAAAGTGCTGTACGGCGGCAATGGGCTACATCTCACTTATCAGTTCATGGCGTATAGTGAGATATTTCCGGCAATACCAGCGATTATCTCCCGTCTGAGCGCACAGGACGCGGAACGTGGCGCACGCCGATTGGAGCAGCTGCTGAAAGAGGAGTACCCTCTCGAAGTGCTGTTACAACAGGAATTCCGCGTGTGGCTCACCGGCTGGCAGCGCATCGTCCAGGAACAATCCCGACGCGGATTTCGCCTTGACCTGCCAAAGTCCGATCTGGAACGCACGATGCTCTACATGCCCAAAGCACCCCTCTCTGAAGCAGCGAAACAATATGTCCAGCAGTGGCTCCAGCAAGCAATGCTACCCTATCCTCAGCAACAATTTGTAGACTATCCACCCGCACTCCAACAGTTGGAGCGTGAAATGGTGGTACGCGAGCCAGCAGGTGTTGCCCTTATCGTGGCACGCTACACCTATGTGCGCACGCGCCTGCGTCTGCTCTACACTGCCCTGCGTCTGGAAGCATACCGCAAAACACATGGGCGATATCCAGCTTCGCTGAAAGATTTAGGAGCAAGCCCGTACTTCAACGACCCGTTTTCCAGCAAGCCTTTTGTGTACCGACCGCAAGGTAATAGCTACGTGCTGTACAGTCTGGGTCCCAACAGTCAGGACGACGGTGGCGCACCGTTTCCCGAGGGACGCCTGCGGCGCGAGCAGCCGGGCGATATGGGGCTGGTACCGCACCTCCCCAGCCGTCCGTCCTGACAAATTTCAGCAGGAGCTGATATACTATTACCGCAACACTCTGGACGAGGGGAAGGCAAAGGCTCATGCTGGATATTCGTCTCATCCGCGAACAACCCGATTTCGTCAAAGACGGTCTGCAGAAGGTGGGCGCTGACCCTGCGCTCATCGACGAGATCCTGCAGCTGGACGCTCGCCGACGCGAGATTATCTCTCAGGTGGAGGCTCTGCGGGCGGAGCGCAACACCGTCTCCAAACAGATTCCCCAAATCAAAGACCCCGAAGAGCGCAACGCCCGAATCGCCCAGATGCGGCAGGTAGGCGACCAGATTGCGCAGCTGGAGAAAGAGCTGGAAGAGGTGGAACAGACCTTCCACGCGCGCATGCTCGAAGTGCCCAACCTCCCCCACCCCGACGTGCCCATCGGCAAAGATGAGAGCGAGAACGTGGTGGTGAAAACCGAGGGCGAACTTCCGCAGTTCGACTTCACCCCCAAGCCGCACTGGGATCTGGGCGAACAACTGGGCATTCTGGACTTCGAACGGGGCATCAAGATTAGCGGTTCGCGCTTTTACATCCTGAAGAAGGCGGGCGCGGCGTTACAGCGCGCACTCATTACGTGGATGCTCGACCTGCACACCCGTCAGCATGGCTATACGGAGGTATACCCACCCTATCTGGTCAAATCGGAGTGTCTTTACGGCACGGGCAACCTGCCCAAATTCGGGGATAACCTGTACCACGACGCTGAGGAGGATTTCTGGCTCATCCCGACGGCGGAGGTACCCGTCACCAACCTGCACCGCGAAGAGATTCTGGAAAAGGAGCAGCTACCCATCTACTATGTCGCCTACACCGCCTGCTTCCGCCGCGAGAAGATGTCCGCTGGACGCGATGTGCGCGGCATCAAACGCGGACACCAGTTCGACAAGGTGGAGCTGGTGAAGTTTGTAGAGCCACACACCTCTGACGAGGAGCTGATGAAGCTCATCGAGGATGCTTCCGATGTATGTCGCCAGCTGAAACTGCCCTTCCGCTGGGTGCAGATGTGCACGGGCGACCTGAGCTTCGTCGCGGCGATGAAGTACGATATCGAGGTATGGGCGGCAGGCTGTCAGGAGTGGCTGGAGGTGAGCTCCTGCTCCAATTTCCGCGACTTCCAGGCACGCCGCGCCAACATCCGCTACCGTCCTGCACCGGGCGCAAAGCCGGAGTACGTGCATACGCTCAACGGCTCGGGGCTGGCTCTGCCTCGCCTGATGATTGCGGTCATGGAGAACTACCAGCAGCCGGATGGGACGATTCGCATACCCGATGTGCTGCGTCCCTACCTGCACAACGCCACGCGCATCGGGGTAGACGGCATTCTGGAATGAAGAGATGTCCTCGCGCAGAGGAGTGTGTCAGGCATGATCCTCATTCTTCACCCTGTGGAGGGCGAGGTTCCTACCGAGCTTTCTTCGTGCTCTTGCGAGGGAGCAGCAGCACCCGAAACCATCTTCGTGGGCGCAGAAGGCGTCACCGCCGCACCGTTTGCACGACACGTACCACACCCTCCGCCGCCTGCTGCGCCTGCTCCCATCCCAGCGGGTACAATCCGAACAACAGACTGCCGACCATACACAACGCAATCGCCAGCTGCAGACCGAACCCCGCTCTCGGCAACGCAGGGAGCTCCGCCGGGCGGAAATACATCACCACAATCAGCCGCAGGTAATAGAATGCGGAGATAACGCTGTTCACCGCCAGCACAATCGCCAGCAGAAGTCCTATCGCCCCCTGCTGCACTGCGGCGTTGAACAGGAAGAACTTGCCCAGAAAGCCAGCAGTGGCGGGGATGCCCGCCAGCGACAGCATGAATACGGTCATCATCGCCGCCGCGTGTGGACTGCGCGTGCCCAAGCCTGCCAGGTCCTCAATGAGGTTGCTCTCCCTGCCTTCATGCGCCATCAACGATGCTACCGCGAAGGCACCCATTGTCATCAGCGCGTAGGCGATGAAGTAGTAGAGCACGGCGCTGATGCCCGCCCGTGCGGAGGCGAAGTTGCTCACCGCCACCACACCCACCAGCAGGTAGCCCGCATGCGCGATGCTGGAATACGCCAGCATCCGTTTCAAATTAGTCTGGGCGAGCGCAAGCAGATTGCCCACGCTCATCGTGAGGATAGCCAGCACCGCCAGCACCACCATCCACAACGCGCTCGCAGGCTGGAAAGCCACCGCCACGCGGATGAAAGCGGCGAACGCGGCTGTTTTGGCTGCCGAAGCCATAAAGGCTGCCGCTGCCGTCGGTGCGCCTTCATACACGTCGGGCGTCCACATATGGAACGGCACGAGCGCCGCTTTGAAGCCCAATCCTACCAACAACAGCGCCAACCCGCCGTACAACAGCAGTCGCTTTTCGGGCGAAGGCGAGAAGAGCGCGGGCATCAGCTCGTTGAGGTTCGTCGTGCCCGATGCGCCGTAAATCAACGCGATGCCGTACAGCAGAAATCCCGACGCGAACGCCCCCAGCAGGAAGTACTTCAACGCCGCCTCCTCAGAGCGCGTGTCGGTGCGAGCCAACCCTGCCATCACATACATCGACAGCGAGAGTATCTCTAACCCGATGAACAACACCATCAGGTTCTGCGCCGCTGCCATCACCATCCCACCCGCCGTGGAGAAGAGCACCAGAGCGAAATACTCGGGGAAGAAAATCCGCCTCTCCTGCATGTACGGTTCCGCCATCAACACTGCGATTGCCGCGATGCCCAGCAGTATCACGCGCACCACCTGTGCAAACTGGTCGCTCAGAACCGTAGAGGCAAAAGCCTCGCGAGGCTGTGCCCAGAAGGCAACCGCCAGCCCCGCGCTCACTGCAATGCCCACCAGGCTGAGAACCACCAGAGGCGCGTACGAGTGGTACCGCAGTGATATTCCCAGTAGTAGAACGACCATCGCGGTCAGCACCAGCGCCAGCTCTGGAGCAATCGCCGCGAACCAGATATCCGATGGCAACGGCGGATAGCCTGTCATCCTCATGCCCCTCCCGCTTCCAGAACAGCTTCACGAATCGCCAGCAGCAGTTCAGGCGGCGTATCGGTGGGTACGGCGCAACCCGGCGCGACGATAATGCCCCTGCCGCGCGTCTGCTCGATGGTTTCACGCACCTGCTGCTTGACCTGCTCTACCGTCAGGCTTTTGATATTCACCTCGTCCACCCCTGCCATGATGCAGCCGGTGTACTTCAGCCGCGCCTCAGGGATAGACGGGGCGGTGATACGGTTGCTCCATGAAAGCACATGTGCCTTCGCAGTGAGAGGTAGCAACAGGTCGAAGTAGATGTTCTCCCCGTGAATGTGCAGCACGTTGACCGGTGCACCCTGCGCCGCCTCCAGCACCATCTCGTCCAGTGGCAGGAAGTAGCGCTCGTACTCCTCCGGCGTCGCCAGGTCTGCACTGGCACCTGCCACCGCCAGATAGGTGCCGATACCCTCCTCCGCCAGTTTCTTCGCGTAGCCTGCCAGCGACTGCGCGACACGTTCCAACCCGATGCGCACTGCATCCGGGTTCTGGCGCAGATGGTTCAGCATCTGCTGCTGCGAAATCTTCTGCGCATAGGCAAACACATTGAATACCGTGTCCACCATCGGCGCATCGTCGCCTTTGCGTCGCTGGATGATGCGCAGCGCCGCCAGTTGCTCGCCAAAGTTGCCCTTATCGGGGGGCAGCACCGGCAGTTTCGCCCAGTCGTCTATGGAATGGATGGATGCCATGCCCAGAGGCATCTCATACGGGATGTCGTGCATCACCTTCAGCAAGTCAGGGTCGTACCGGGCATAGAACTCCAGCTCCGCGTGCGCCAGCGTCTCGCCCGCCGGTGGGTTCAGCCGGAAGTGGTACCACAGGCTATAAGGTACATGGTCTACCGCCTCACCCCGTATCGCTGCCTGAATACGTTCGAATTTGGTCATTGTTACCCCCTCCCTTGAGGTTAACGCATGGTTGCCGTTTGGATCGTCTTGCCCATCTGTGCCAGCCATGCCGCACCGGCATCGCCGTTTACCTGTCGGATCAGGTTATCCACTGACGCCTTCATCATATCGGTGAAAGTGCTCGGATACAGCCCAATCCAGAAGATAAGCACCACAATCGGCACTAAAATGGCGATTTCGCGCAGGTTCAGGTCGGGCAGGCTAGCGTTCTTCTCCGACGGCTCACCATAGAACACCCGCTGGAACATCCACAACAGATACACCGCCGCCAGAATCACACCCGACGCCGCGATAACGGTCAGGGGAATATTCACCGCAAAGCCGCCCAGCAGGGTCAGGAACTCCCCGACGAAGCCGTTGGTAGACGGCAACCCTACCGAGGACAGCATCACCAGCAGGAAGAACGCTGCGTAGACGGGCATGACCCGCTTCAGTCCACCGAACTCGGCAATCAGGCGCGTGTGCCTACGCTCGTAAATCATGCCCACCAGTAAGAACAGTGCGCCCGTGCTGATGCCGTGATTCACCTGC
The DNA here is from genome assembly GCA_026003195.1 of Armatimonadota bacterium. Taxonomy (NCBI): domain Bacteria; kingdom Bacillati; phylum Armatimonadota; species Armatimonadota bacterium. The sequence goes on along the minus strand of BPGU01000001.1, from coordinate 501,402 downwards.
TGCAGGATACTGCCTGTCAATCCCTGCGCGTTCAGCGCGAACAGCCCTAACATCACGAAGCCGAGGTGGCTCACGCTGGAGTATGCCACCAGTTTCTTCACGTCGGGCTGCACCGCTGCCACGATTGCTCCATAGATGATGCCAATGACCGCTAAGGTCAGCATCAAGGGAGCGGCGACCTGCGAGGCGTCCGGGAACAGCGGCAGGCAGAAGCGCAGGAAGCCGTAGGTTCCCATCTTCAGCAGCACGCCCGCCAGAATCACCGACCCCGCCGTGGGTGCTTCCACGTGCGCATCGGGCAACCAGGTATGGAACGGGAACATGGGCACTTTGATCGCAAAAGCCAGCGCGAACGCGGCAAACAGCCAGAGCTGCACGTTCAGGTCCAGAGGGCTGGTTGCCAGCGCCTGCTGGATTTTCAGCAGGTCAAAAGTGGCGACGCCCGTCATGTCGCGATGCAGATAATACAGCGCCACAATCGCTACCAGCATCAGGATGCTGCCAAAGAAGGTGAACAGGAAGAACTTAATCGCCGCGTAAATGCGCCGTTCTCCACCCCACATACCGATGAGGAAATACATCGGCACCAGCATCGCTTCCCAGAACACATAGAACAGCACCAGGTCCAGCGCGCAGAACACGCCCAGCATCCCCGTCTCTAACAGCAGCATGAAGAACATGTACTCTTTCACCCGTTCTTCCACCACCCACGAGAAAGCCACCGCCAGCACCGACAGGAAAGTGGTCAACAGCACTAACCAGAGGCTAATGCCGTCGATGCCCAGGTGGTAGTGGACACCGAACTGCGGCATCCACAGCGCAAATTCGCGGAACTGCATCCCTGCGCTGGCAGCGTCAAAGCCGAAATAGAGCCGCAGAGACAGCACGAAAACCAGCGCCGTCACCGCCAGAGTGAACCAGCGGATGGTCTCTTTGCTCTCGCGGGGCACCAGCAGCAGCACCAGCGCCCCCGCCAGCGGCAGAAAGATGATGAGCGTCAGCAACCCGGGTGTCGTCGTTTCCATCGTCTACCTCGTCAAACCTGCACTTGCTCCTCGCACCAGAAACCATATCAACAGCACAATGGCACCTATCAGGATGGTGAAGGCGTAGTTTCGCACATAGCCAGTCTGTACACGCCGCAGTCGGTTGCCTGTCCAGCCCGTGAAGCCTGCAATACCGTTCACCAGTCCGTCAATGAGGCGCACGTCGACGAATTGCCACATCCAGTGGGCTATCTTGCCGCCCAACCACAGCCCGATACCCTTGACCATCAGCCAGTCATAGTAGTACTGGTTGTATAGCACTTTGCGCACTCCAGCCAGCTCACGTTCGTTTTCAGGTAAGCCTGCACGGTAGCGCGCCCAGCCGAACCAGATGCCCAGCACCGCCGCCGCCACCGATGCACCCACCAGTATCCACTCGATGCTCACCGGCAAATGCCCCAGAGCCTCCTCACCCAGCACCTTTAACCCAGCAGACGGCTCCAGAAAGGCTTCAAAACGGTTCGGGATGTGTAACGGAGCAAACCCACCGACGAAGCCACCCACCACCGAAAGCACCGCCAGTATCATGAGCGGAATGGTCATGCTCGGAGGCGATTCGCTCGGCTCTCCGTGATGACCATGTGCGTCGTCTTTGCCGTGATGCGCAGTGTGTGCGGTCGCCCAGCGTGGCTCGCCCCAGAAGGTCAAGCCCATGAGTCGCGTCATGTAGAAGGCGGTCAACAGAGCGGTGACCAGACCCACCGCCCACAGAATCTGCCCCATACTCACCGGCAGGGCATGCGTACCGAACGCGGACGCCAGAATCTCATCTTTGGAGAAGAAGCCCGCCAGTGGCGGAATACCCGCAATCGCCAGCCAGCCCGCCAGCATTGTCCAGTAGGTGATGGGCAGATACTTCGCCAGTCCACCCATGCGCCGCATATCCTGCTCATGGTGCATCGCCAGTATCACTGAGCCTGAACCGAGGAACAACAGAGCCTTGAAGAAGGCGTGCGTGGTCACATGGAACATGCCGGAGGCGAACGCTCCGACGCCACATCCCAGGAACATGTAACCCAGCTGGCTCACGGTGGAGTACGCCAGCACGCGCTTGATGTCGGTCTGCGCGATGGCGATGGTTGCTGCGAAGATCGCGGTGAAGACACCGATAACCGCCACCACCAGCATCGCCGTCGGAGCCAGTTCGTAGAACACATGGCACCGCGTCACCATCACCACACCTGCGGTCACCATGGTGGCAGCGTGAATGAGCGCGGAGACCGGAGTGGGACCCGCCATGGCATCGGGCAGCCACATATAGAGCGGAAACTGCGCCGATTTACCGGTTGCTCCCACGAACAGCAGCAGAGCAATCGCGGCAATCACCCCCGGCGCCAGCATCCCCGCCTGCTTCATCTCTATCGCTTTCTGGAACATGTTCTCTTCACCGGCGAAGCTCAACGTGCCAAACGTCCAGAAAGACAGTATCACCGCCAGCATGAAGCCCCAGTCGCCGATGCGGTTGACGATAAAAGCCTTGTTCGCCGAATCAGTGTTCACCTTGTCCCTGTACCAGAAGCCGATGAGCAGATACGAGCATAAGCCAACGCCTTCCCAGCCCACGAACATCATTAACAGGTTATTGCTGAGCACCAGCGTGAGCATGAACACGATGAACAGATTCATATAGGTGAAGAAGCGCGGATAGTCCTCGTCCTCCGCCATGTAGCCAGTGGAGTAGAGGTGAATCAACCCTCCGACGCCGGTGACGATGAGCGCCATCAGCAGCGAGAGGGGGTCTACCAGAGCCTCGAAGGAAACACGAAAAGTGCCCGCCTCTATCCAGCGCCACAGTGTGCTGACAACCTGTCGCTCCTCAGCAGGCAGCCTCAACAGTTCCAGCAACAGGTACACAGACAGGGCGAATGCACCCAGCACCACCGCTGTACCGACCGTGCCGTCCGCCTTCTTGCCCACGCGCTTCCCGAAGAAGGCGTGGAACAGGAAGCCCGCCAGCGGCAAGGCAATCACTACCCATATCAGGTCAAAGACACTGTTCATCAAATGCCCTCACTCCTCAGAACTTCAACAAGTTCATCTCGTCCACGTTGATGGTATCGCGCAGGCGGTAGATCGCCACGATAATACCCAATCCGATGGCTACCTCCGCCGCCGCAACCGCCATGACCAGAATCACAAACACCTGACCGGCGACTTGCACCCCCAGCTGAGCCTGCTGTCTCGCAAAAGCAAGGAACGCCAGATTCGCCGCGTTGAGCATGAGCTCAATGCACATGAAAATCACAATCGGGTTGCGCCGGATGACCACACCCGTCACCCCCATGGCGAACATGAACGCACTGAGCATGAGATACCAGCTTATCGGCACCGCATCCATTCTTACTGCCTCCGAAGGACTCTAACTATAAAACTCAGCACGACCGCCACTACCACAATAACCAGCAGCTCCTTCCAGCCAACCACCATTTCACAGTCTCCGCTTCGCCATCACAATGGCGCCCACGATGGCAATCAGCAAAAGTACCGAAGTGAGTTCAAAGGGATAGACCCAGTCGGTGAACAGATACTTGCCTACCATCTGCACCGTGCCGATATCCTCCGGCACCGTCTGGGCTTCGCCCAGACGGACAAATACCCCTCCTGCCAGCACAATCACAAACAGGAGAGCCATCCCCCAGGTAATGGGGCGTTTCCACTCGAAGCGTTCCGCCATCTCTGCGGGAGCGCCCAAATTGAGCAGCATGATGGTGAACAGGAATAGCACCATGATCGCGCCTGCATATACGATAATCTGCACCGCCGCCACAAACTGCGCGTACAGGAACAGATACAGCACTGCCAGCGCGAAGAAGTTCGCCACCAGGTTGAGTGCACTGCGCACCGGATTGCGCACCGCCACCACCCCGATAGAGGTCACCACGATCACCAACGCCATGATGCCAAAAAGTATCTGTCCGAACACCTCTCCCTCCTACTTCTGCCACCAGAGAATCATCGCTACCAGAAACAGGTTGACCAGTGCCGTCGGTAACAAGCGCAGCCAGCCCAGCTTCATCAGCATATCGTAGCGCAGGCGTGGCAGCGTCGCCCGCACCCAGATGAAGAAGTAGATGAATACCCCAAGTTTGAGCAGGAACCACACCGGACCGGGTATCCACGTGAACGGCGCAAAGGGCAGAGGCGAAAGCCATCCCCCGAAGAACAACGTCACCATCACCGCCGAGATGGTAATCATGCTGGCATACTCGCCCATGAAGAACATGGCGAATTTCATGCTACTGTACTCGGTGTGATAGCCCGCAATCAGCTCGCTTTCTGCTTCCGGCAAGTCAAACGGAGCGCGGTTAGTCTCTGCCAGCATAGACACCAGAAAGATTCCCGTGGCGATGAGCCCCAGCGGGAAGAATCGGAACAGGTGCCAGTGCAGCATGCCCCAATCCCCCTGCTGGTTCGCCACGATGTCACGCATCGACAGCGAGCCTGACATTAAAACCACCGCGATGATGGACAATCCCATCCCCAGCTCGTAGGAGATGGTTTGTGCGGAGGCACGCAATCCGCCCAGCAAGGAATACTTGTTATTGGACGACCATCCCGCTAACACGATACCATACACCGTGAGAGAGGTCATCGCCAGCAGGAACAGGATGCCGATGTTGACATCCGCGATGGGCGTCAAACGGTCGTCGGGACCCCAAGGTACCACCGCCGTCGCACAGAGCACCGGAATCAGGAACCCCGCAGGCGCCAGAAAATAGATAAACCGGTCCACCCGCTCCGGCAAAACATCCTCTTTGAAGAAGAGCTTGATGCCGTCGGCGACGGGCTGTAGCAACCCAGCCGGTCCCACCCGATTCGGACCTTTGCGTATCTGCATGAGCGCCAGTACACGCCGCTCCAGCCATACCAGCCCCGGTACCGCCGTCAGCACGAAGCCGAGCACAATGATGATCCGGAGCGGTATGACTACCCACGGGTTAGAAAGTAACTCTTCCACGTCCTCCCGCACCTCATCCTGACAGTATCTACTGTGTCGCCCTGACCTGTTCCCGGGCAGCCGGTCTCTGTCCCGCAGACCCAACAGGCACGCGAACCCCTTCCGCAGGCATATCGTCGTAGCGACACACCGTGTACGCCGGGAACACCTTCCCGATTTCCTCCATCACCTGCTCTGCGGAGAAAACAGGTATCGGCTTGCCCAAATACACCGCCAGTTCCGCGAAGATGTTCAGGTCGGGCTTGACCTCTGGCGAAGGCGATCCGAGAGCCTTCCAGAACCGCTGCACACGCCGTTCGGTGTTGGTGAAAGTACCCTCTTTCTCCGCCACGCTCGCCGCAGGCAGCACCACGTCCGCATACTGCGCACTCTCGGTCAGGAACAGATCCTGCACGATAACAAAACCGGCATTCTCCAGAGCGCGTTGCGCCAGCTCAGTGTCGTAGTACTTCTGCACCGGGTCCTCGCCCACGATGTACAGCACCTGCATCTGTCCCCGCGCGGCGGCTTCCAGCATCTCCTGCGTGCTCATGCCGGGATCGGCAGGTAGGGCCCCCCCCCAAACACTCTCTATTTGCCGGCGTGCTGCCTCGTCATCTACCGGCACATATCCGGGCAGCCTATCGGGCAATGCGCCCATATCCGCCGCACCATGCGAGTTCACCTCAGGCAGCAGGATGTTTATTCCGCCATCCTCACGCTCCGCGTTGCCGGTCAGCACAGTCAGGTTCACCAGCGCATCCATCAGTCCGGCGTAGTCAGGATGGTTGCGTACCTTCGCACCGCAGAGGACCACTGTGCCCTCGCCCAGCAACTCCGCCGCTCCTCGCAGATGCTCCTCTGGGATGCCCGTTGTCATCGCTACCTGTTCGGGCGTGTACGCGCGGAGTTTCTCCTGCAAAGCCTGCTGTTCATCCTGTGTCAGTCCATCTATCGCCGCCCTGCCCGAAGCCAGCAACAGAGAGAGCAACCCATGAACCAGCGCGATTTCGGTTCCCTCACGATAGCGCAGCACCAGCGGCTCGTCGAAGCGCAGCTCGGTTTCGGTCACCTCAGGGTAGGCGATCACGACCTTGGCGCCATGCCGATACCACGCCTTGCGTGCTCGCAAGAACACAATGGGCTGTTCGTCCACCAGCTCCGAGCCAAAGATGAACACCGTCTTTGCTTTCTCGATGTCAGCGATGGCATTTTGTGCGAAGGGCACGCCCAGTCGCGACAGCAGCGTGCCGCCGCCAGCCAGCTGGTTGCGCTCCAGACGATGGTCGATATTGTTGGTGCCTATTGCCGCGCGCATGAGCTTCTGCAGCACGTACGTTTCCTCGTTGGAAAGATGCGCCCCTCCAATGGCGCCCACCGCTTTCGCTCCATGTTCCTGCACCGCCTGCCGTATCCGCGAGGCAATCAGCTGGTACACCTCCACCCAGCTCGCTGTGACAAACTTGCCATCCCTGCGGATGAGCGGACTGAGCAGCCGCCGGTCACTGCTGATGTATTCATGTCCGAACTTGCCTTTGTCGCACGTCCACTCCTCGTTGACCGCCTCGTTCTCGCGCCCCAAGACGCGCACCAATCGGTTCGGGCGGTAGTCCAGCCAGATGTTACACCCGTTGGAACAGCGGGTACAGATGCTCTTCTGCGACTTCATATCCCACGGACGAGCACGGAAGCGGTACACCCGGCTGGTGAGCGCACCGACAGGACACAGCTCGATGGTGTTGCCCGAAAAGCGTGAGGTGAACTCGGTGTCATCAAAGGTGCTGACCATCATGTCCGCGCCGCGCTTCAGGAAGTCCAGCTGGGCATCGCCGGAAATCTCTTGAGAGAATCGCGTACAACGGGCGCAGTGGATGCACCGCTCGCGGTCCAGCACCACATAATCGCTGATGGGGAAGGCTTTGGGCAGATGGCGTTTCTCCTCCACGAAGCGCGAGACGCCGGGACCGTAGAACAATGTGTTGTTCTGCAGGGGGCACTCGCCACCACGGTCACATATCGGGCAGTCCAGCGGATGGTTAATCAACAAGAACTCCAGAATGCCTCTTCGCGCCTTCTGGATCGCCACCGTGTCGGTGAAGACCACCAACCCCTGACTAGCAGGCAAACTGCACGACGTTTGCGGCTTGGGCATCATGCGCACCGAGCCATCGGGTTGTTTGGTTCCTACCTCCACCAGGCACATGCGGCAGTTCGCCGCCTGCCCCTTGCCCAGCCGGGGGTGATAGCAAAAGAAGGGGATGTCCACGCCAATGCGCTTGGCGGACTCGATAATCATTTCCCCCTTGGGCACCTGCAGTTCGATGCCGTTAATCTCTATGTTCACCAGTTCCTGGTCTGCCATCTACCCATAACCTCCACCTGTCATGCGTCAAGCTTCCATGAGGGCTACGTGGCAACCGCCTTCCCCTCCGCTTCCACGAGCGATCGTCCGTGCTGGATGAAGTACTCGTACTCATGCCGGTAGTGCTTGATGCTGGCGCGGATGGGCCATGCTGCCGCATCGCCCAGCGCACAGTACGACCGCCCATCTATCTGATCGCAGATATCCAGCAGCAGATCGATGTCCTCCATTCGTCCACCGCCCGCGAGGATGCGGTCAAAGATTTTGACCATCCACCGCGTACCTTCCCGACAGGGCGTGCACTTGCCGCAGGACTCGTGCGCGTAGAAAGCAGCTGTGCGCCGCATGAACTTCACGATGCACACCGTATCATTCAACACCATGAATCCGCCGGAACCCAACATGGTGCCCGCCGCCTGCAACGATTCATAGTCCAGGTTCACGTCGCATTTCTCTGCAGGCAAGATGGGCACAGATGAGCCGCCCGGTATCACCGCCTTCAGCTTGCCCTTCACACCACCCGCCAGCTCCAGCAGTTCCATCAGCGGCGTGCCCATCTCCACTTCGTAGTTGCCCGGCTTGTTCACGTGTCCGCTCACGGAGAAAATCTTCGTGCCGGTGCTTTTCTCGGTACCCATCGAGGCGTACCACGCGCCGCCGTTGCGGATGATGGCGGGCACACACGAAAGGGTCTCCACATTGTTAATCAGTGTCGGACAGTCCCACAGTCCGGCGATGGTAGGCAGGGGAGCGTGCGGAAACTTCAGACGAGGCTGTCCCCGCTCGCCCATAATGGAGCTCATCATCGCCGATTCCTCACCGCACTCGTAGGAGCCCGCGCCCATGTGGATATACAGGTCAAAATCCACCCCGCTGCCGAGGATGTTCTTGCCCAGATAACCGGCACGATACGCCTCGTCGATAGCGCGGCGCATCACCCGAGCGGGTTCAGTGTACTCCCCGCGGATGTAGATGTAACCCACCTTAGAGAGCGTCGCGTAGCCCGCGATAACGATGCCCTCGATGAGCTGATGCGGATGGCGCATCATCAGCTCGCGGTCCTTAAAAGTGCCCGGCTCGCCCTCATCGGCGTTGCACTGCACGTAGTGCGGTTTGCTCTCGTCCTTCGGGATGCCGTTCCACTTGATCCATGCAGGAAATCCTGCACCGCCGCGCCCGCGCACCCCTGACGCCTTCACCTCGTCAATCACCTGCTGGCGGGTCATGCCCAGCGCTTTGCGCAGCGCACTGTAGCCGCCATGTTGCTCGTATACCTCCAGCGTCTGGATGCCCGGGACATCGATATCCTTGAACAGAACTTTCAGCTCAGCCATCTTGTCCGTCCTGCCTGACCTCGTTTGTTGTCTGCGCCTTTGCCAGCGCGCGCTCGATGTCTTGCCGTTCGCTCTCCGACAGATGACACTGCACCACCGTGTCAGCCAGCTGCACCACCGTGTGCTCCTCGCTGTTCCTCAGCTCCTCCAGCAGGGCGTCTATCTTTTCCGGGGTGAGATTGCCAAAATACCGGTCGCCCACCTGCATCACTGGGGCGTTGCCGCAGTCGTTCAGGCACTCCACCTCCGTCAGGGTGAATTGTCCATCGGGCGTGGTTTCGCCCACCCGGATGCCCAGCTTTTGCTCCAGGTAGCGCAGTATCTCGTAGCCGCCGCATATCGAGCAGGTGAGATTGGTGCATACCTCCAGCATCACCCGCCCCACCGGTCGCTTGTTGTACATCGTGTAGAAGGTAGCCACGCCTTCCACCACCGCGTAGGAGGTGCCCAGGCGGTAAGCCACCTCCATCATCGCCTCTGGAGGCAGGTAGCCACCATACTCCCGCTGTGCAATCCACAGCGCGGGCAGCATCGCTGCACGCTTGTTCGGATAGTGACGTTTAATACGCTCCAGCTCTTGTACCGCCTGCTCGGAAAAGCGCAGCTCGGGCGGCTGTTTTCCATCGATGCGCCGCACGCGAGGATATTCGCTCAAACGTATCGCCTCGCTCATCGGTCGATCTCCCCCAGCACGATATCAATGCTCCCGATAATAGCCACGATGTCCGCCACCATGTGCCCCTTGCTCATCAGAGGCAGAGCCTGCAGGTTCATGAAGCAGGGTGGTCGTGTTTTCACCCGCCACGGTCGGTTACTGCCATCGCTCACTACGTAATAGCCGATTTCGCCCTTGGGTCCCTCTATCGGCACGTACGCCTCGCCCTCGGGAGGGCGGAACCCCTCCGTCCACAGCTTGAAGTGGTGTATCAGCGATTCCATACTGTTATCCAGTTCCTCGCGCGGGGGCGGTACCACCTTGCGGTCGTCACTGCTGACCGGTCCGTCGGGGATGCGCTCGATGCACTGTCGGATAATGCGTGCTGCCTGTCGCATCTCCTCCACGCGCACGAGGAAACGGTCGTACACGTCACCGACCGTACCGGTCGGGATGTCAAACTCCACCTGATCATAGTAGAGGTAGGGGTTGGCTTTGCGCAGGTCGAAGGCGTAACCGCTTCCACGCAGGATGGGTCCGTTGATACCCAGAGCGATACACTCGTCCGTAGTGATGATGCCGATGTTGCGGGTGCGTTCTACCCATATCGGGTTTTCCGTCAACAACCCCTCGTAGTCGTCCACTTTGGCGGGAAACTCTTCCACAAACTGTGCGATTTTCTCCAGCAATCCCTCGGGCATATCTGCCCGCCAGCCCCCCACCTGTATCCACGAGGGAAACATGCGCACCCCGGAGAGGTGCTCGAACATATCCAGAATGCGCTCGCGCTCGCGGAAGCAGTAGAAGAACGGGGTCATCGCACCGAGGTCCAGCGCGTGCGTGCCCAGCCACACCAGATGGCTGGCGATGCGCTGCAGCTCGCTGAAAATCATGCGCATCCACACCCCACGTGGGGGGACCTCGATGTCCAGCAGCTTCTCCACCGACAGTACAAACGCCAGCGAGTTGTTCATCGCGGAGAGATAGTCCATCCGCTCCACCAGGGGGATACACTTCTGGTACTGCTCGTACTCGCAGGTCTTCTCGATGCCCGTGTGCAGGTAGCCGATGTGTGGGACCACATCTACAATGGTCTCACCATCCAGCTCCACCACCAGGCGCAACACCCCGTGCGTGCTCGGATGCTGCGGTCCCATATTGATGACCATGGAACCTTCGGTGGCTCCGGGCAATATCTCCATTTGCTCTGGTGTAAGGCTCATGCTTCCCTCCGCGTTCTACTCTCGACCGGAAAGCCCTGTCTTTCCGAAGAAGGACTCGCCCGGATGAGGCGTTTGTACTTCCGCGATAGAAGGTCCTAGCGTACCCCGATCAAACACCACCTCTTCACCACCCAGGGGAAAGTCCTTGCGTAGCGGATGCCCTACCCAATCCTCCGGCATCAGGATACGGCGCAAATCGGGATGTCCTTCAAACACGATTCCGAACATGTCGTATATCTCGCGTTCGGGAAAGTTTGCGCCCGGATAGATGTCGGTGACGGAAGGTATGCTCTCCCCTTCCTGCACACGCACCTTCAGAAACAGCCGCGTGAAGGTGCGGAACGAATAGAGGTTATACACCACTTCAAAGCGAGGCTCACGACGTCCCAGCTGGTCTATGCCTACAATGTCCGAGAGGAAACGATAGCTGAGTTCAGGGTCGTCGCGTAGGAAACGGCAAACATCGGGCAACGCTGCCTTGTCTATCACTATCCAGGTATCTCCACGCAGAGTATAAACCTCCCGCACCACCTCGGCAAAACGCTCCCGTAAGCGTGCGACGTCTGTACGCTCGCTCATCTCCTGCGCTGTGGTCTCACTCATCCAACCCCTCCCGAACTGGGCGAAGTCACTTCCTCGCGCAAAGCGCTGGGGGCTTCCAGCTTCTGAGCCGCTGAGACCAAACGCACCCGGCGGGGCTGTGCCCGCTCTGACTCCTCCCACTCCAGCGCGCGCGTGCCCAGCATGTAGAAATATCCGACGAACAGGATGGCGATAAACACACCCATCTCTACCAGATTGAACAATTGCACCGCCTTCGGGGCGTCCTTGAAAGTAACCGCCCAGGGGTAAAGAAAGATGGTTTCTACATCGAAGATGATGAACAGCATCGCTACCAGAAAGAACTTGACGGGGAACCGCTCCCGCGCAGAGCCTACAGGCGTTACCCCGCACTCATACGTGGAAACCTTGCGGGCGTCTGGTCTTTTCGGACCCAGCAGGAAAGACAGAACCACCATGCCGACAGCCAGCACTGCCGCCAGCACAGCCAATACCAGCACAGGAAGGTAACTGTTCAGCATCCCGTTTTCCCTTATCGTGAACGAATTCACAAGTCTCGGTAAACCGTCTACATTTTACCTCAATAAATATCTTTTTGGGTAGAGAAAAAGAGGAATTTTGAGGGTTAATTCGCAGCAAGGGCAGGTGAATCCTTCTCCCCCGTTTGGTTCTCTGTGGCGAATCTGTTAGCGAGTGAATATCACCGTCTCCCCTTCTCTCACATTGAGAGCAAACACCTGTTGCTTGCCAGCGAGAAATCTCCACCGTCGCATCGGCTGTGGCAGGCGAATCTCCCTTGCGCCGGTTGTTGTTGCGGTGACAGAAACCACATCCGCGGTGGCATACACCACGTCTGGTTGGCTGCTCCACAAGGTCACACCTGCCTGCAGAGCTAGCTGGCGCAATATCTCGGCAGGTAGTGGCGCAGTACCCACATACACGGAGGTAAAACCGTCCACCTGCTTGCGGGCAAAAGCCACACCGCTACCATCTACCCACCGACCTAACTCCTCCGAAGAAGGCTCTTGTACGACAAAGCGCGGCTGATGTGTTCCGGGCAAGCCAAACGTCTTCCCAGACGCCTCTATGAGCATCCTTCCGGCATCAGGCAGCAGGCGCAAGGCAAATCCCGTCAAACGGCTCGTACGCTCCACCGAAAGCCCCTCTGAAGAGACGAAACCGGGCGCATAGAACCACACCACGGTGGCACCGCTTCCCGCCAAAAGACGGCGTAACCTCTCTACCTGTTCATCGCTCAGGACAAAACAGTTGCAGAGCAAGAATAGACGGTAACGACGAGCGTCGTCTTCTCGCAGGTCGGCGAGGTCCAGAAAGTCCACCGGCGCTCCCAGACGATGAATGGCGCGAGATTGCCTGTTCAGAAAGTAATCGCCAAACAGGTCGTACTCTCCTGCCCCGGGCGCCGATTTCCAGTGCGCAGTGACGAAGAAGCTCTCGGGCTGAAATACCGCCACCACCTGCGCAGGCGATTGCAAGCTCCAGCGAGCGCGCTCTCTGCCCAGTTGCACCAGAGCACGTATCTCCTCCAGAAACTCCCGCTCGGCGTACCAACCCGGACCGATATCGAACAACCATCCCGCGTTGCCCTGTGCGATCATCTGGGCGAGATCTCTCCGCAGAATCAAACGGCTCCCGTGCAGGCTTTCGCTCCCCACACCTCCGTTGCCCATGTTCTCGGGCTGGGTTTCCAGACAGGTGCTGGGGTCTATCTCCGCGAAGTACATCTTACCGTGCCGTTGGATACTCTCCAGCAACACGCGATACCCCCCGTCGCCTGCCAAGCCCCGAGAACGCCCCAACCAGTTGCCTGCGCCGTCGGTAGCATCCCCCTGATAAGCGTATGGGCACGCGACGAAATCGATGTACGGGCTGGACAGCACCTTCTGAGGCGCGAGATGCCCGCCCTCTTGTATCCACAGGTTCTCCAGCAGGTAGGTATAGAACGCACCGCATAATGCCCTGCCGTGCGTTTCCTGTTTGACCACCCGCGCAAAGTAGAGGAGGGTGTCGGCGCATACTTCGTGGAAACGCTGATAGTAACGGATAACGTCCCCCTCTCTGGCGGGGTCGCGAAACAGCCCCAACGAAGCCCGCATTCTGGAATCAACAGGAGGGACACCGCCACAGGCTCGCTGCATCGGCGGACTGGTGTCGGGCAGGTAGCGTGCCCCAAAATAATGCCACTCGCCGTAGATACCATAGGCTATCTGATAGCCGATGACGCGGCTGCGCAGAGGACTCTGCTCCACAAAGCGAAGAAAGTGGCGCAGCACAACCTCCGTCTCCCGCCGCCACGTTTCTGAGGCGAACGAAGGATGCCTGACCCCACTGAACTCGCCCTGTCGTTCGTCCAGAGGGAGGGCGTAGCCAATCTGTTCTTGGGGATGTTTCACCTTCCACCATTCGGGTGCAAACAGTCCCAAACGCACCAGGAAATAGGCTCGTGGATTCGCCGCTAACAGGTGCGATAGCAGGTTGACGAAACCGCTCCAGTCGTGCTTTCCGTTCTCCCGCCAGCCATCGGCGAGGTTATAGTGTGGATGAAACAGGTCTATGCTGGCAAAAGTGAAGTCGGGCGCGAACTCTATCAGGTCGTTGCTCCATGCCAGCAAGGGGAAAACCTCCTTGCCGTTGAGAAACAACCTGGGCGCACCCCGCTGCACGCGTACTTCAGCGCGGACAGGAGGCTCTCTCTTCAGAGGTTCCAGTGCCTCCAGCACCCCCGGGTGTGGATAGTACCGGGCGATGTTGCCCGTGCCATACCACGGTCCGGCGAACACGTCACCCTGTATGACCGCCTGCGCCCAGTCAGAGTGGTCGTCATTTATCTCCTGCCACCGCGGGAACTCCTGCTTGCTGCACCACCAGCTGTGATCGCTAAACACCTTTTGCTCTCGTCCTCTGGCATCCTCCATACGCAGTTCCAGCAATAAACCCGCAGGCGCAATAGCATTGAACACCGACGCTGCCAGCACATTGCGTCCCGTGTGTATCAGACGGGTGACATCCACTTCCTGAAGCATGGGCTGTCCGCCTTTTGCCACCTCGTGCCCGTTGAGCCACAGGGTGAAGGCATCATCGCCTGTGACGATCACCCGCGCTCGCCGAATGCGTCCCTGCACCTCAAAGCTCTTACGGAAGAAGCGTGTGGCGTTGTCGGCAATGGGCGTCTCGGGGTACCAAATCCACTGGGGAAAGGAGCCTACCGTACTCGCCGTCTGACGGGTGCGTGCCCACCACGACCTCCGCTTGCCCTTTCCCGCATACGGCGAATATTGCACCCCGAACACAAAGCGCAGACGTGCATCTGGCTGGGCGTCCAGATAAGCCGGTTCTGAGGCATCGCTCCGCAGACGATGCGCATACAGCCCCACGCGCGTGTTGCCTGTCCTTTCGGAAATCTCCCAGTAGTAGGAACCGGGCGGAACCGGCTCCGGCAAGATGAGCACGACCCTGCTATTGTCGCGGATGTCGTTAAATGCCTGCGACGCCAGTCGGCGTCTGCGGTGGGGCGAATCCCACAATGTCAGGGTGAATCCCCCTTCGTGATCGTTCCAGCTGGGCACAGAAACCCAGAGCAGGTTAAACCGCTCCTCGGCGATAAACACCTGCCCAAGCGCAGTGTGATCGTTCAGGGTAATCGCTACCGGTTGTGTCATCCATACCCCCCGTCAGATTCAAGATATGAGAAACAAAAGCGTCCCTCTTCCGTCCTGAAAACTCTCACCGTAAATACTCCTCCGGAAACTTCCAGGGCGGTCGGTACTGCGGCCGCGCCAGACGCTGAGCCTCGCGGTCGCCCTCTATCCGTTCGGTCCGCGGGTTGAAGCGAATGGCACGCCCCACCCGGTACGCTACATTTGCCAGCGTGAGCGCAAGGTCAATGCGATAGTGATACTCCACACTACAGCTGGGCTGCTTTCCGCTGCGGATGCAGTCCAGCCATTCGCGCTCGTGCCCCGGCGAAGGCGGAATGCTCTGCGGGGGTGGTGTGGTGTCCTTCAGCAAATCGCCCTCGGGAACCACTTCATGCCTGCCATAGTCCGCGAAGAGCGTACCGTTTACCCCATGCAGATAGATGCCCAAACGGCGCGCAGGTTGTCCGCGTCCAAAGTCGAAGCCGAAGCTGTTGCACAGGTTCATCATCCATGTCATGGTGACATTGGGGTATTGCCACAGCACCTCCTGCGTATCGGGCACGTCGCCATCGTCGCGCAGCACAAAACGCCCACCTGTGCAGTGTGTCACCAGAGGCACTCCCAAATCCAGCGCCCACACGGGCAGGTCAAGGATATGCGGTCCCATGCCCATCGTCCAGCCACCCGAATAGTCCCAAAACGAGCTGTGGTAATAGGCATCGGCGACCAGCAGGCGATTGAACTCGCGTTTGGGAGCGGGTCCCAACCACATCTCCCAGTCAAGGTCGGCGGGAGGAGGCTCCTTGGGCGCATGACCGATGCCTTGCGGTCCTTGATTCATCACGTTGAAGGTACGCACCACGCTGATATGCCCCAGCTTGCCAGAGCGCACCCACTCCACGACACGGCGGAAGTTCTCGCTGGCGTGAATCTGCGTGCCAATCTGGGTGACTACCCTATGCCTGCGCACTGCGTTGCGCACGGCGAGGCTTTCGTCGGGATACAGGGTCATTGGTTTCTGCAGGTAGATGTGCTTGCCCTTTTGCGCGGCATGAATCGCCTGCAAGGCATGCCAGTGTGGCGGGGTGGCGATGATCACCGCGTCCACCTCTGGACGCTCCAGGAGCTCGCGATAGTCACGGTAACCCTTCGCCGTACGGCGAAACGGCTCCAGCGCCGCCTGCAGGCGGCTCCCCCACACATCACAGACGGCGGTGACCACCACATCGGGATACTGTGCGCAGTTGTGCAGGTTCGCTCTGCCCATTCCTCCTGCACCGATCAGACCGACAGCGATGCGTTCACTGGGCGCAGGTTGACCACCCCGCCCCACCGCCGATGCCGGCACCACCATTGGAAAGGCAATCGCCGTGCCGATGCCTGCCTGCAATAATCGTTGGCGAGACATCTTGCTCATGCTTCATCATCCCCTCCCGTTGTGATCGTGTAAGACCGCCAGAACACCTGCCACAACTCCTGCGAAGGCTCTTCCCCCTGTTGTATCCACAGCCGGTAGCGCAACACCAGTGGCTTACCGGGTTGCAGGTCGTGTCGCACCCCGGAAGCAGGGAACGTAGGCTGTAGCCAGTTCAGGTTGGGATATTCCACCCATTCCGGCGGGTGATAAGGGTTCTCCACACTGGGCAGAATCAGCAAGCCAGCAGGCTGATCCCCCCCGCCGGGGAACACGCCAAACGCCCCTGCCCAAGCCTGTTTGCCCTCAGAGTGCATGACAAACTTCTGGTCTTGGATCGCGGAAAGACGCATGTTCAACCCACCGTACAGGTTCGTGCCGCGCCGTGCCAGCAGCACCGGCTCCTTCAGGGCAGTGAAGAAGAAGGTGAGGTCTATACACCGTCCTTGTGTCGTGCGGCGATAAGCGCGAATCCTTGCCCACTCCAGCACCACAGGTTCTCCACTCTCCCACCTCCAGACGTTTTCTGCCTCCATTTGCGCGAACACCGCGCCTTCGGTCAGGCGGTATCTGCCTGTTGGATAGGCGAACACACGCTGCAGGGCATGCAGGTCGCCTCGTTCGCCACGATAGTCCACTTCGGGCCATGCCCAGTAGATGCCCCGATGATGCGGATGGTCCAGGGGCCAGTCTTCGGTCATCACTTCGCCTGCGAGCCCGTAGAGAGGGTGAATGTAGTTGCTGCGTGCACGCGAGTAGATACGGTTTTCAGCAGTTACCTGCGCGTGACGGTCGGGGCGGTCTACCGTCCAGTAGTTATACTGCAACACCGGATGCCCATTTTCCGCTACGACCAGTTGCCGCGTCGCGCGGTCACGATAGGCGCGTATCCGCACGGGGGAGAACTGCGGTGAAATCTCCAGATTCCAACGATTCGCTATCTTCGAATACGGAACTATTGCCCACAGATACCCATCCTGGCGCTGAACCTCTACCTCCTGTCGGGAGCGTGGATCAACCAGCCGTAATCTCCCCTCCTCCGCGGCTCGGCACAACACCCTGCTGCGGGGTAATTCCAGACGTATTGGCACCTCGCACTCTCTGTTTGCTGGTCCGTCCCTCATGCTTATCCCCTCCTCCGCGGCGAACGGACACGCTCCGCGCAATCATCCTCGCCCCAAAGCACCCGATCAGCCGCGATGCGTCATCTTCCAGAGTGTTCGGCTTCAAACGATCTCCCCAGAAACAGCTTGTTTGAAGGAACCAGAGTATCCTGCATCGCAAATTATTTTCAAAGGAGGTATTCCTGCCATGGCAAAACAGGCACAGACGAAAGGGTGCTGCAGTCTCTGCGGTGCAGAGTACACCCGGGCAGGCATGAGCAAGCACATCATTGCCTGTGCTCCCGAACACTTCGCACAGAAGTTCCCGTCTAAAGCGTCCAAAAAAAGCGTCTTTTTGCTTGTCGTGCACGGTGCGTTCAACCCCGAGTACTGGATGTACGTGGCTGTTCCCGCTACCGCTACACTGGAGGACCTGGACGGGTTCCTGCGCGACATCTGGTTGGAATGTTGTGGGCATCTCAGCCAGTTCATCATCAACAAGGTGTACTACGTGGACGAGAGGGCACTAACCGATTCATGGATTGCTTCTTCCCATGAAGACCGCTCCATGCGCACGCAGCTGAAAGAGGTGCTCAAGAAGGGAAAGGAGTTCATCCACGAGTACGACATGGGCACCACTACCCGGCTGAAGCTCAAAGTGCTCTCCACCTTTGACGCGCAGATGCCTCAGAATCAGGTTGTGTTGCTGGCGCGAAACCACCCGCCTGAAATACGGTGCGAGGTATGTGGAGAACCCGCCGCTTTTGTATGCACCGAGTGTATCTGGGATGGGTTAGGCTGGTTGTGTGCCAGATGCGCGAAGCAACACGAGTGCGGTGAGGAGATGCTCCTGCCGGTGGTCAACTCTCCGCGCGTGGGTATGTGCGCTTATACCGGCGACGCCGATTGGGAGCAGAACGAAAAAGAGGAACCTTGATTCCCGCCCCAATTTGTGGTAAACTGGCTGTGCGTCGCAGGACGACATCACACACCGCTCCGGACTCGTGCGCCGGTGTCCCGCCCGGGATCGCGCATGGGGCTGATGGAGCGGGAGGCATAACCTGAAAGCAAAGGAGGAAAAGCAGCTTTGGCAACGGTCACCATGAAGGAGCTCCTGGAAGCAGGAGTGCATTTCGGCCATCACACCCGCCGCTGGAACCCCAAGATGAAGCGCTATATCTATGGCGCGCGGAACGGCATTTACATCATTGACCTGCACCAGACGCTTCAGCTGTTCGAGCAAGCGCAGGCGTTCGTGCAGGAGGTGGTGCAGAACGGCGGGCACATCCTGTTTGTGGGCACGAAGAAGCAGGCGCAGGAGGCGGTGCGTGAAGCTGCCGAACGCAGCCGACAGTTTTACGTGAACAAGCGCTGGCTGGGCGGGATGCTGACCAACTGGAAGACCATCCAGGAGCGCATCAAACGCCTCAACGAGCTCGAAAAGATGGAGCAGGACGGCACGCTGGATCGTCTACCCAAGAAGGAAGCCGCCAAACTGCGTGAGGAAAAAGAAAAGCTGAACGCGGTGCTGGCTGGCATCAAAGATATGCCAGGGCTACCGCACGCGGTGTTTATTGTAGACCTCAAGAAGGAACACATCGCCGTGCAGGAAGCGCACCGTCTGGAGATTCCCATCATCGCCATTGTGGACACCAACTGCGATCCCGACGAGGTGGACTACGTGATTCCGGGCAATGATGACGCTATCCGAGCCATCAAGCTGCTGTGCAACCGCATCGCCGATGCCATCATCGAGGTAAAGGCGGTCGAGTGGCAAGGCGCAGAAGTCGTGGAGACAGCGGAAGAGGCAGAAGAGACGGAAGGCGAGGAAAAGCCCGAGGAAGGCGAGGTTATCTTCCCGGAAGAAGAACCAGAGGCAGAGGAAGGCGCCGAAGAGGGCGAGGAGGAGTCGCTGGACATCCTGGTTCGCCCCGGCGAGGAGGACGAATACTTCAGAATGTATGAGGAATACAGCGAGTTTGAAGGAGAGGAAGAGGTCGAGCGTCAGCGCACACGACGAGTACAGGAGGATTAGGCATCGGTGGAAATCACAGCACAAATGGTCAAGGAACTGCGCGAGCAGACCGGCGCGGGCATGATGGAATGTAAACAGGCTCTGATTGAAGCTCAGGGCGATATGGAGCGCGCGCGGCTGATTCTGCGCGAGAAGGGTGCTGCCGCGGCAGTGAAACGCGAATCGAAGCAGGCATCGGAAGGCGTCGTGGTCTCCGCTGTTGCCCCAGACCACCGTCGCGGCGCGCTTCTGGAGCTCAATGCCGAAACCGACTTCGTTGCACGTAACGAGGAGTTCCAGTCGCTGGCGAAGGAACTGGTGCAGCAGCTGGTAGACACCGGTTTCGAAGGCACACTGGAAGAGTTCCTGCAGCAGCCCAGCCAGATGTTCCCCGATCGCACCGTGCGCGAGCGCGTGGAAGACCTGGTGGCGCGCATTCGCGAAAAGATTGTCATCGGACGCATCGCCACCTTCAGCACCGACAGCACCGGTTGCGTGGATACCTACATCCACCTGGGCGGTAAAATCGGCGTGATGGTGGAGTTGAAAGCAGCTACCGAAGCAGGCGCCCAGCATCCTGAGACGCTGCACCTTGCCCGCGAGCTGGGTATGCAAATCGCCTTCGGCAACCCGGGATACCTGACGCGCGACCAGGTACCCCAGCAGCTGATAGATGAGGAGCGCGAAGTGCAGAGGCAACGCGCCCTGAACGAAGGCAAACCGGCTCAGGCGATAGACAAAATCGTGGAAGGACGTCTGAGCAAGTTCTTCGAGCAGATCTGCTTGCTGGACCAGGGTTACATTCGCGACGAAAAGAAATCGGTCAAGCAGGTCATCGAAGAGTTCTCGAAGCAAGTGGGCGAGCCGTTGACGGTGAAGCGGTGGGTGCGCTTCCGCGTCGGTGAAGGTAGCGGGTCGTAACCATGAGCGGAGAAATATCCACTCCACAGCCCCGCTGGCAGCGAGTGCTTCTCAAACTCTCCGGCGAGGCATTCGCCGGGGAGCGCGGAAGCGGTCTGGACTACACGGTGGTCGGCTCCCTGGCACGGCAGATTGTCGATGCCCACCAGCTGGGCGTGGAAATAGCGGTGGTTATCGGTGGCGGTAATATCATTCGGGGGCAACACGCTGCACAGGCTGGAATCGACCGCGCCACCGCCGACTACATGGGCATGCTGGCAACGGTCATCAACGCACTTGCCCTGCAAGACGCTATCGAGCAGCTGGGCGTGCCCACGCGCGTGCAGACCGCCATCCAGATGTTTCAGGTCGCCGAGCCGTTCATCCGTCGCCGCGCCATCCGCCATCTCGAAAAAGGGCGCGTGGTCATTCTCGCCGCCGGAACCGGCAACCCCTACTTCACCACCGATACCGCCGCCGCTTTGCGCGCACTGGAAATCCGGGCGCAGGCGTTCCTGAAGGCAACCAATGTAGATGGCGTGTACGATTCCGACCCCAAACGCGATCCAAACGCGAAGCGATTCTCGTATATTACATATAGCGAAGCCATTACACGTCAGCTGCGCGTGATGGACCTGACCGCGCTGACGCTGTGCATGGAAAACCGTCTGCCGATTGTGGTGTTCAACATCGCCCGCCCGGGCAATGTGGTGCGAGCGATTTTAGGAGAAGACATCGGCACCCTAGTAGGAGGAGAGGAGAAATGATCGAGGAGTTACTCAAAGAAGCCGAACATAAGATGGAGAAAACGGTGGAGAAGGCAGCGCATGAGTTCGCCACCATCCGTACCGGTCGCGCCAATCCGGCGATTCTGGAACATGTGATGGTAGACTACTACGGCACCCCTACCCCTATCAACCATATCGCTACCATCACAGTGCCCGAGCCACGCCTCTTGCTGATCCAACCCTACGACAAGCAGAGCCTGGCGTGGATTGAGAAAGCCATCCTGAAGTCCGACTTGAACCTGGTCCCGAACAACGACGGACAGGTCATCCGCATCCGCATTCCCGAGTTGACCGAGGAGAGGCGTAAGGAACTCATCAAGCTGCTGCATAAGAAGGCGGAAGAGGAACGTGTAGCAATACGCAACGTGCGCCGTGAAGTGAACGAGCACCTGAAAGCGGCGGAAAAGAAGGGCGAGGTCTCTGAGGATGACGTCAAACGCGCCGAGCAGCAGGTGCAGAAGCTAACCGATAAGTATATCGCTGAGATTGACCGCCTGCAGAAGGCAAAAGAGGAAGAGCTGATGGAGGTGTAAGCGGAGCCACGCTCCGGTGAGAAGTATGGAAACCCTCTCCTCACAGGCTGACACGGGTGAACACTCACCCGCTGTGGTCAAAGCGCGAGAGGCAGGCGTGGATTTCTCGCGCCTGCCTCAACATATTGCTATCATCATGGACGGCAACGGACGCTGGGCGATTCAGCGTGGACTGCCCCGCCTGGTCGGACACCGTCAGGGCTACCGCACGGTACGACGTGTAGTCAAAGATTGCGCCGACCTTGGCGTGAAGATGGTCACCCTGTACACCTTCAGCACCGAGAACTGGCGCCGCCCACCCGACGAGACCAGCGGTCTGATGGCTCTGATTGAGGAAGCGGCGCGTCAGGAACTGCGCCAGATGTACATCAACGGCATTCAGGTGCGCGTCATCGGGCGAATGAATGAACTGCCTGCCAGCCTTCAGGAAGAGCTGCGCCGCGGGATGCAGATTACCGCATCCAACAGTCGCCTCATCCTGAACCTTGCCATCAACTACGGTGGACGCGCGGAGATCGTGGACGCGGTACGCGCCATTGCACAACGTGTCCAACAAGGGGAACTACAGCCCGAGGAGATTGACGAATCCACCATTCGCGCCCATCTGTACGCGCCAGACATGCCTGACCCGGACCTGCTCATCCGCACCGCAGGTGAGATGCGGGTGAGCAACTTTCTGGTGTGGCAAACCGCCTACTCGGAACTGTGGGTAACCCCTACCCTCTGGCCCGACTTTCGCACCGAACACCTGATTGAAGCCATCCTCAGCTACCAACAGCGCGTGCGGAAGTTCGGCGGCATCGTGGATGAAGAATGAGACGCATCGCCGTTCTGGGAAGCACCGGTTCCATCGGCACACAGTGCCTGGACGTGACAGCGCGCCTGCCCGATCGCCTCCGGGTAGTAGCACTAGCTGCCCACCGTGACCACGAACGTCTGCAGCAACAGGCATTGCGTTTCGGCGTACGGCATGTCGCCCTGGTGGACGAGAAAGCTGCCTCCGTCCTGCAAGAGCGTCAACCCAGCTGGCAGGTGTATGCGGGTGACGAAGGCTTGCAAGCGGTCGCGACACTGCCCGAAGTGGATACGGTGGTGGTGGGGGTAGCTGGCGTCTGTGGGCTGGCTGCGACGGTCGCCGCCCTGCAAGCGGGAAAAAGCATCGCGCTGGCGAGCAAAGAGGTACTGGTCGCCGCAGGAGAAAGCGTCATGTCGCTGGCGAAAGAGCGTGCCGTTTCCATCGTGCCTATCGATAGCGAACACTCTGCTGTGTTTCAGTGCCTGCAAGGCGAGCGTCCCGATTCGGTACGCCGAATCCTGTTGACCGCTTCTGGTGGTGCACTGCGCGATGTTCCGCTGGAAGAGCTACCGTTCGTCACCCCACAGCGTGCCCTGCAACATCCCACCTGGCAGATGGGAGCCAAAATCACCATCGACAGCGCTACCCTGATGAACAAGGGACTGGAGATTATCGAGGCACACTGGCTCTTCGGAGTGCCTGCCGACAGCATACAGGTCGTGCTGCACCCGCAAAGCATCGTGCACGCGCTGGTGGAGATGCAAGACGGCTCGGTGCTGGCGCAGCTGGGTCTGCCGGATATGCGCCTGCCCATCCAGTATGCCCTGCTCTATCCCGAACGGGTAGACACCCAGCTGCCTCGGCTCGACCTGACGCAGGTAGGCATGCTCACTTTTTGCGAACCCGACCTGCGCCGATACCCGGCACTGCAAGTCGCGCGCGAAGCACTGGCCGCCGGAGGAACCATGCCTGCTGCTATGAACGCCGCCAACGAGGTGGCTGTCGCCCGATTTCTACAGGGAGAGATCAGATTTACCGAAATTGTACAGTGCGTACGCGACGTGATGGAAAAACATCAGCCACAACCCGCCACGCTGGAAGCCGTACAACAGGTGGACCGGTGGGCACGGGAACAAGCACGCCTCTGGAAAAGTCCATAATCTGGTGGTTTTCGTAGCGAATCGGCAACGCGCAACAGGTATAATGAACGTAAAGAGAGATATAGCAAAGCGGTTCGCTGACCACTGTCACCTGTTGAGGAGGTTTCGCCGTTGGACCAGGTATTGCAAACACTGTTCTACTTTCTGCTCACCATTGGTATACTCGTTGTCGCCCACGAGTTTGGGCACTTCATCGTCGCCAAATGGTGTGGGATGCGCGTGGAGGAGTTCGCCGTCGGGTTCGGTCCCAAGTGGATCGTACTGGCACGAAAAGGCGACACGGAGTATACCATCCGTCCTTTCCCCTTAGGCGGCTTCGTGCGCATCGCCGGCATGGACTCACACGACGACGAGAACCCGCCTCCGGGCACTTTCTTTTCCAAACCGATATGGCAACGCAACGCGGTAGTGCTTGCCGGCCCCATCATGAGCTTACTGTTGGGCTACGTCATCTTCTCCGTGATGGGCATGACGGTGGGGCTGGATATCGGCAAGCCGATGAATCGCGTCGCGCAGGTGCTCCCCGGCACCGAAGCGGAACGCATAGGACTGAAAATGGGCGACGTGA
This sequence comes from Armatimonadota bacterium, assembly GCA_026003195.1. Taxonomy (NCBI): domain Bacteria; kingdom Bacillati; phylum Armatimonadota; species Armatimonadota bacterium. The sequence goes on along the minus strand of BPGU01000001.1, from coordinate 477,349 downwards.
TCGTGGAGATTAATAAGGAGCCTATCCGCGACGGCGAGCACATGATGAAGGTCATCCACGGCAGCCCCGGCAAAAAGCTCTTTATCCGCGTCAAACGGGACAAGAAATATATCTTGCTGAGCGGCGTTCCGAAAGAGTATGAGGTGGAAGAGGTCAAGAACGGTCAAAAAGTTACCCGCAAAGAGGGAAGGCTGGGGTTCATCCCCGCCTTCGAAGTCAAGCGGTTGTCGCCCTGGCAGTCGCTGGTAGCGGGCACGCGCATCACGAAGAACCTCATCATGGCTATTCCCGAACACCTGTTCACCAAAAAGGTGAAAGATAACGTGGGTGGCCCGGTGGCTATCGTGCAGATGACGCATGTTGCGGCGAAAGAGGGGCTGCATCGTGTGCTCAGCTTTATGGCTGCGCTGAGCATCAGCCTGGGTATCTTAAACCTCTTTCCGATACCGATTCTGGACGGTGGACATCTGGTGCTGTACTTTGTCGAGTGGCTGCGGAGAGGACGCCGCCTTACCGCGAAGCAGCAGATGGCGGTGCAGATGGTGGGACTGGCTATCCTGCTCTCTATTCTGGTGCTCGTCACAGCCAACGACATTCACCGTCTGATTGCAGGGAAGTTCCCACAGTAGGGCAAAACCAAAGATATGGACGGTGTGATACGGAAGGCGCGCACGACGGACGTCCCGGCGATGCAGCGCCTCGTTAACTTTTTCGCTGACCGCGGCGATATGCTACACCGCTCGCTGGCGCAGTTTTACGAGAACCTGCGCGACTTCTTCGTGGTGGAAGAGAACGGCGAGGTGGTGGGCTGCGTGGCTTTGCATGTGGTCTGGCGCGACCTCGCTGAGATTAAATCGCTCGCCGTTGCCGAGCACGCACAGGGTAAGGGCTACGGCAAAAGGCTGGTGCTGGAGTGCCTGCGCGAGGCACCCTGTCTGGGCGTGGAGCGAGTCTTTGCGCTCACCTATAAACCGCAGTTCTTCGAGAAGCTGGGCTTCCGAGTATGCGACCGCGCCGAGCTACCCCGCAAGGTGTGGACGGAATGCGTACACTGTCCCAAATTCTACGACTGTCAGGAAGTGGCGGTGATTATGGAGTTGCCGCGCTCCTCGTAGTACCCCTCGCCGCGAGATAGGACAGCAAGATAGGGGCGACAAAAGTCGTCAGGAATATCACCGCCAGCAACGCGGCGTAGTGCGCGTCGTTCAACACACCGTTCTGCTTGCCCACTGTGGCGAAAATCAAGCCCACCTCTCCACGCGGCACCATCCCCGCCCCAATCAGCGCGTGTCGTATCCCCTTGCCCCATGCCCCCCAACCGGCGAGGAACTTGCCCAAGAAGGCTACCAGGGTTCCCAAGAGCGCCAGCATCAGCGTGGAGCTGTTCGCTGGGTCGAAGGGGTTGAACAGGCGGACGTTCACCGCCACCCCGACGCTCACGAAGAAGATAGGCGTGAAAAAGTCCGCAATCGGCTTGAGCTCATGCTCGATCTGTTTGGTGCGACCGATGGAGGCGAGCACCAGCCCTGCCGCAAAGGATCCCACAATCGCCGCCGAACCGACCTTTTTCGCCGCCAGCGCAAAGGCAAACGCCATCACCAGAGCAGCCGTCACCAGAGCACCGCGCACCGTCATGCGGTCTACCACACGTAAGAGGGATGGTGCCAGCAATCTGCCCACCACCAGCGCGACCGCCACAAACGCCAGAGCCGCCACCGTGGTCTGCACCACAAATCCCGGCGACACGCTCCCCTGCATCGCTATGGCTGACACTACCGCCAGCACCACCAGCCCTAACACATCGTCCAGCACTGCCGCTCCCAGCACGATGCGCCCCTCCGTGCTGTTCAACACCCCGAGGTCCGACAGTACCCGTGCAGTAATGCCGATGCTGGTGGCACAGAACGCCGCTCCAAACAGGATGGCGGTTTTGCCGGTGATGCCCAGAGCGATGCAGACGAAGTACCCCCCCTGCAAACGGCAGGGCGATGCCGATGAGAGCCACCATCAGCGATTTGGCTCCCACACGCAGCAGGGCACCCAGATCGGTTTCCAGTCCGATCTCAAAAAGCAACAGCATCACACCAACTTCCGCCAACAGGTGCAGTATCTCGTTGTCTGGCACCCAGCCGAGCACGCTCGCACCCAGCAGGATGCCCGCAATCAACTCGCCCAGCACGGGCGGCTGTTTCACCCGCTCCGCCAGTTGAGCCATCACGCGGGCGAACAGTAGAATAAGGATGAGCATCAACAAAAAACGATCCAGAGCCATCTTGTCCTCCTGTTCGTTATTGCCTGCTCATTATACCCACGAAACACACTTCTCTGTTCCCTTGTCGTACCCTCTGACCCATGTCAGCAGGGAATTCAGGCTCCGAGAGGGAAAGTGAGAGGTGCATCGTGAGGCGCGGCGAGGCACTGGAGTACGAGTATCCTGACGGAAAGAGGTTTTTGCCGATGCGAAAGCGGATCATCTGCATCGCTGCTCTCCTGCTCTTCAGCGTGACTGCGTGGGGAGCTCCATTTCGCTTCTTGCATATCACCGATACGCATATTGGCGTGACCGCGCACCACCGGGAAACACGCGACTACGTTCAAACCTTTAACACGCTCACCCCACCACCCGCCTTTATTGTCAACACCGGTGACTGCACCGAGCTGGGCTCCACCGAAGAGTACAAACGCTACCGTGAAATCATGGGCGAGCTGCGCATCCCGCTTATCAACGTGCCGGGCAACCACGATGTGCGCTGGAGCGCGATCGGCAAGGAAGGATTCGCAAAGTGGCTGGGTCCCCTGCGCATGCACTGGGAGCGTGAAGGATGCCACTTCTTTGCTCTGGATAGCACCGCCCTGCTGGAACATCACGGACATTTTGAGGAAGCTGACCTGCGCTGGTTAGAGCAGCGACTGCGCCGATTGCCGAGAGGCGCGCCGGTGTTCCTGTTTTTCCATCACTGGGTAGCAACGGGCGAGAAAATGGTGGATAACGAACATCGCCTGCTGGACATCATTGCTCCCTACAACGTGAAGGCGGTATTCGTAGGTCATGGACACAAGGACACCACGTGGTGGCGCAACGGGGTGCTGTTCCTGATGGCACGCGGGCTCTATCAAGGAAGCTATCATCAAACGGAGATAGACGACTCCACCATACGTATCTGGCGTGTGACCAGGGAAAACGCACAGCCCACCCTGCTGGCGGAGTTGCCCCGCGCGCCTCAGCCGATACCTCAGCTGCGCGTGCGCGGTGTGCGTCTGCAAGGCGATGTCCTGCTGGCGCGACTACAGTGGCGCGCACCAAAAGGGGAGCAACCTGAACAATGGCAAAGCCGAATCGGCCACAGGGAATGGCGCAGCGTGGTTGCGGAAGGTGGTGGTTCTTTGTTCACAGTGCGCGTGCCCCTTGCGGATGCTCTGCCCGGAACGCACCGGGTGGATTTTCGGGCGGTATGCCAGCAGAAGCCTTATGAAGCCTCCATCGTCGTGCGGGTACCCGGCGCCATACGCCCTTTATGGACTTTCCGCACAGGCGGCTCCGTCAAGGCGCAACCTGTGGTGTACAACGGCACGGTGTATATCAGCAGCTTCGACGGCACACTGTATGCTGTGGACATCGTCTCCGGTCAGCTTCGCTGGAAAACGCCTGTAGGAGGCACTCTGGTCGCGGCGCCTGCGGTGACCGAGGACGTGATCGTGGTGGGGAGCACATCGGGCACGGTGGTATGTCTGCGCCGTTCCGATGGACGTTTTATCTGGAAAGCGAACCTGCCCCCGCCCGTGTTCGCTTCGGCAGGGATTGAAGAGGACGTGGTCTGCACGGCTGCAGGCGATGGCAAGATTTACGGACTGTCCCTGCGTGACGGCAAACAGCTGTGGTCCTTCCAGACAGGGATGTTTGTACAATCGCGCATCGTGCCAGTGCGAGGGATGTTCATCGCTGGATGCTGGGATAACCACGTGTATGCACTGGATGCCCGCACCGGTGTGCTCCGATGGAAGCAGAAGTTTGGTCGGTCGTTCTACTACGCGCCGGCAATCGGCTCCCCGGCGACCGATGGAGTACGTCTCGTGGTACCGTCTAACGATGGGGTGCTCCATGCCATGCGCGTTCGTACAGGCGACATCCTGTGGGAACTACCGTCCGCCTCGGGCAACAGTTTCGGCTATCCCTCTCCCCTGCTCCAGAACGAAACCGTCTACTGCGGTGCGCTGGGCAGTCGTGGGCTGGTGTATGCGATCGATGTGCGCACGGGACAGCCGCGCTGGGTTGCAGAAACGGGACAAGTTCTGTATGATTCAGGATGTGCATTCGCACAGGGGTATCTTTTCACCGCATCGGTGCATGGTGTGGTATACTGGATAGAGGAAAAAAGCGGACGGATTGTGCAGAGTTACCAGTTAGAGGGAGGACATGTTTTCTGCGTACCCGATACGGACGGTGAACGGTTCGTGATAGGGTCATTGAACGGAGCGGTTTACGCCTTTCCGGCGCGACCGCCAGGAAACAAGATGTGGGAAAAGTGAGGGAAAAGGGATGGAAAGTTACCGCATTCTGATTGCCGAGGATGAACCGCTGACCCGTATGATGCTACGGGCACGGCTGGAGAAAATCGGGCATCAGGTGGTGGCTGAGGCAGAAAACGGCGTGCAGGCAGTGCAGGCAGCTCGGGTGCATGAGCCCGATTTGATCATCATGGATATCCGTATGCCGGAGCTGGACGGCATCGAGGCAGCGCGTGCGATCGTTCAGGAACGCCCCTGCGCCATCGTGTTTCTCACCGCTTACAGCGAGCAGGAGCTGGTAGAAGCAGCCAGCGAAGCGGGCGCGTTCGGCTATCTGGTGAAGCCGTTCCGCAAGGAGGACCTGGGTCCCGCTATTGAGATTGCCATGCTCCGCTTCCGCGAGCTGCAGGCACGTAACCGCGAAGTAGAGGAACTGAAGGAAGCCCTCGAGACCCGCAAGTTGATCGAGCGTGCCAAAGGCATCCTCATGCAGCGTCTCGGGCTGACCGAAGAGGAGGCGTTCAAGCGCATCCACTTCCAGGCGCGCAACCAGAACAAGAAGATGCGCGAAATCGCCGAGAGCATCATCACGGCAGCGGATTTAATCTAACGGTTAGCGGTGGCGGAGCATCTGCTTCAGCTCCGCCACATTGCTCGCGTTTGCCAGAGCCTCTTCGTAGGTGATTAGCTGTGCCGCATACAGCTGCTCCAACGCTTGATTCAACGTGTTCATGCCATAGTGCTCGCCTTCGCGCATGGCGGCATACAGGTCGTCTGTTTTGCCTTCCTCAATCAGCTTGCGCACGGTGGGCGATCCGACGAGGATTTCCACGGCAGGCAGCCTGCCCTTCCCATCTGCACGTAACACCAGACGTTGTGCCACCGCACAGATGAGCGTATTCGCCAGCTGCACCCGCAAAGGCACACGCTCCTCCGGCGGGAAGCTGTTCAGGATGCGCGTGATGGTGGCAGGGGCAGACATGGTATGTAGCGTCGCAATCACCAGATGACCCAGCTCCGCTGCCGTCAGGGCGACGCGCATGGTCTCCACATCGCGCATCTCGCCGATGGCAATCACATCCGGGTTCTGGCGCAGCACACTGCGCAGAGCCGTAGCAAAAGAGGCGGTGTCCGTGCCCACTTCGCGCTGCAGAATCACGCTCCGCTTGTCCTCGAAGACGTACTCTATCGGCTCCTCGATAGTGACGATATTGGCGGTGCGGGCACGGTTAATCTCCTCAATCATCGCCGCCATCGTGGTAGATTTGCCACTGCCGGTCGGTCCGGTGATGAGAATCAGCCCCTGTTGCTGGGAAACGAAATCTTTAAACACCGGTGGCAGGTTGGCATCCTCGATCGTGGGCGGCTGCAGAGGGATGATTCGCAGTGCCGCGCTGATACTGCCCCGCTGCAGGAAGAGGTTACAGCGCACCCGCGCCATTCCCCCGACGGAGAACACGGTGTCGATCTCGGCGTGTTGTTCCAGCTGCTGCATCTTCTCGTCCACGTCCAGAGGCTCCACACTCTCACGGGGGTGAGCCGAAGCCAGAAGGGCATCACGAGCAGCACTGTAAAGAATGCTATAAGCCAGTTCGTGGCAGTCCAGTGGCGTCAGCGGAGGTAAATCACCGACTATCACCTTGCCGTCAATGCGTAAAACCGGAGGACTGCCAGCCTTGAGGATGACATCCGAAGCGCGTCGCTCAATAGCGTACTCCAGTAAGTCGTGAACATTGCGCATGATTCTGTGGTATCCTGCTTGAACAGAGATTGGGGGTACCTAACGACTCCCTCCTTCATTATATCACAACCTCTGCTGACTTCTTGCTGCACAACGTACGGGGAAACGTATTGACATGCTTCCTCGCGTGCTGGTAGCATGTACGCGGGAGGGCAATAGCATGGCGGTGCGTTCCACATATATCTCTGAGGCGCAATACCTGCAGGCGGAACGACAATCACCTACCAAAAGCGAATACCTCGCCGGACAGGTCTTCGCGATGGCGGGAGCGTCGCGTGCACACAACAGGATTACTTTCAACCTGGGCGGTATGCTGTATGCGGCGCTACGCGGTAAAGCCTGCGAAGCGTACATCGCTGACATGCGCGTGCGGGTAGCGGAAGCGAGTGCATACTTCTATCCTGACGTGGTCTTGGTGTGCGGGCAGCCTCAATTTGAAGACGAACAGGAGGACAACCTGCTGAATCCAACGGTGATTATCGAGGTGCTGTCTCCGTCCACCGAAGAGTTGGACCGTTCGGTCAAGTTCTTCGCCTATCAGAAGCTGCCTTCGTTGCGCGAATACCTGCTGGTTTCACAGGACAGGATGCACATCGAGCATTTCGTCCGCCAGCCAGATGGACAGTGGGCGCACAGGGAGTACACCCGGGCGGAGCAGGTGATCGCTCTGGAGAGCGCGAATGTCGAACTGCGCGTGCAGGCGGTGTATGAGGGCGTCACCTTCGCACCGCATGGATGATTCGACACCGAGAGGTTCAGGATGCAGGAGATTGGGATGGTCATCATGCCCCTGTTGCTGAGTGTTGCTGTAGCCACACACATACAGCCCGCAATGGATGTCCCCTTTGTGCAAGAAACCGCCGAACGCTACTCGCTCGGTTCCGCAGAGGCGAACGATGTGCGTTCCGTTGCCGTGAACGCGCAGGGCAACGTGTGGGCAGCCACGCGCGCGGGCGTCTACGCTCTGGATAAAACCTCGCATCGCTGGAAGGCGGTGAACACTCAAGCAGCACCTGCTTTCGTTGCATTGGCAGATGGTCGTGGCGATACCTGGATAGGCGCATGGGATGGGCTTTATCGGGTAGAAGGTGAAAACTTGCGCAAGGTGCCCGGCATCGCGCAACCAGTATCCAACCTGTGTGAGAGGAACGGTGAGATACTGGCTTTCGGTCCCGACGGCATGTGGCGTGTGAGAGCGAACACGGCCATTCCCCACAAGCTGCCCTCTGCCCGAAGCGTGAGAGCCGTGCTGCCGGACGATAGTGGTGTCTACATCGGCACAGACGTGGGACTGTTCCACTACACACCATCGGGCACAACATGGCGGTATGACGAAGAGTATCTTCTCAGTGCATCAGTGCGCGGTCTGGCATTCGCGCCGGATGGCAGTTTGTGGATAGGCGGTCTGGGGGGAATCACCATCCATCGCGACGGCAAGCGGGTGGGACAGCTGACCACTGCCGATGGTTTGCCCAGTGTGCAGGTGCAGTGCGTGCGTCGCGCCCCCGATGGCAGGATGTGGATAGGCACGCCTGTAGGCGTAGCTCGCACAGACGGTAAGCGGTGGTCTTTACTGCACAGCCTGCGCTGGCTACCCGACGATGATGTGCGCGATGTCGCCTTCGACCGGGACGGCACCGCCTGGGTGGCTACCGCCGGTGGTGTGAGCGCGATACGCCGGCGCACGATGACCCTCGCCCAGAAGGCGGAGCACTACCTGAGCGTCTGCCTTGCCCGCCATGTTCGCGAACCGGGACTGGTGGAAAAATGCTTCTTGCAGGTCCCGGGCGATGTGAACACATGGAAACCTCGCGACGACGACAACGACGGCGAGTACACGGGCATGTACCTGGCGATGGAGTCTTTCCGATACGCCGCCACGAGAGACCCCTCCGCCCAGGCTTGTGCTCGCAACGCTTTCACTGGGCTGCGCTTTTTGCAAACGGTGACCGGCACATCCGGCTTCGTGGCACGAACGGTCATCCCCGCCGACTGGAAGCCCATGAACGACCCCAACCGCGTCTACACCGATGCCGAGTGGGCAGACGAACACGTGCGTGACCCTCGCCACAAGCGCGTGCAGGAGCGCTGGAGACTGAGCAAAGATGGCAAATGGCTCTGGAAAGGCGATACCAGCAGTGACGAAATCACTGGGCATTTCTACGGCTACCTGTTTTTCTACGACCTCGCCGCGGACGACCAGGATAGGGCGCAGGTGCGCGAGCATGTGCGTCGCGTGATGGACTACATCATCGAGGGTGGATACGTACTGCGTGACATCGACGGTACGCACACCCGCTGGGGAGTGTGGTCACCTGAAAAACTGAACGGCGACCCCGACTGGGCACCAGAACGCGGCATTAACTCCGTAGAGATACTCTCCTTCTTGAAAGCAACCTATCACATCACCGGCGACGCCAAATACGAGCGCGAATATCGCAAACTGCTGGACGAACACGGCTATCGCGAGAACGTCCAGCGAGCGAAGACCTTCAACCCTGCCTGGCGCACGCACATCGACGATGAGCTGTTGGCGCTGGCATTTCCTGCTCTGTTGCTTTACGAAACCGACCCTGAACTGAAGAAGCTGTACCGCCAGGCACTGGACACATGGTACGCAGGGGTAAAGCAGGACCAGAATCCCTGGTTCCATTTTGTGTATGCCTCGCTGACGGGTACCGCTCCAGAGATGGGCGACTCGCTGATGTTCCTGCGTGACGCGCCGCTGGACCTGGTGCGCTGGACGGTGGACAATACCCGGCGCGAAGACCTGAGGCTGGTGCGTTCGCCGGAAAGTGAAAGCTGGCAGACCGACCGCCTTCCTCCGCCCAGCGAGCGCGGCGTGATGCGCTGGGACGACAACCCCTGGATTGCTGTGCAAGGTGATGGCGGGCGTACCGAAAGCGACGGCGTGTTCTGGCTATTGCCCTACTGGATGGGCAGATATTACGGCTATATCCAACCTCCTGCGCAAGACAGGTAGGTGGTAACCTGGCGATATGTGGAACAGTCTAATCAATGGAAGCACTTGAAGGGAGGGTATTCCCATGAAAACTCTCGTCCTGCGCTGGAGATTGCTGATAGCGGCGGCGGTGCTCGCCATCGGTGTGGCGGCGGCAGTGCCTGCACCCGCAGATGACCTCGGCAAGCTCTTCAAGAAGACCGAAAGCGGCAAGAGCAAATCGGACGACAAGTCGTCTTCTGGCAAGAACGAGAGCCGCAACACGCCATCCGTGTCGCCCGGCAACAACAGCTCCAGCACGAATCAAAACGAACTGTTCCGAAAGCGCGATGGCAGCACCGCTCCTGCACCCACGCGCCGACCTATTCCATCACCTTACGCCTCCGGAAACCGCCCACAGCCCAGCGGACGCGATAACCAGCCGCCAGTGGGAGAGGGACAATACTGGGTGTACCCGCCAGAGGTAGAAACACCTTTTGGCAACCGCCCGCGTCCGTCCAGCAACGGCATGATCAACCTCGCGAGGCGGACTGGCGAATGGCAACCCAAAATCTACTTCCCACCGGTCAACGACCAGTACCGGCGTCACTATCCACGTGGTGTCGCATACGGTTTCTATCTGCGGGTATACGAGCCATACCGAGCCTGCCCGTCGGTGTACGTATTCTACCCCACGATGCCGGCGTACATCTCCACCGAGCGCATTGTGGTGATAGAGCGTCCGGTGTTCGTGGAGGTACCGGTATTCACCTATCGCGAGAGCTACTATCTGGAGCGCAATCTGCCCTCTCGCCTGGACGTGACCATCGGTGACATCCAGCGGGCATGGCGATACAATAGCCCCGACCTGATACGCCGACACCTGCGCTGGGATATGTATGTGGCGGTGTACCTGCGCGGCAAGTATGCCTACTCGATACCCGCCGAGGACTACTTCACGATGACGGTGGATGCCATGCGCAACACGCGCACCATGCGTTTCGCCTTCGATGAGATCCGCAAGCGCACAAACGACGCCTACGTGCTCTACGGACAACACGTGTACGAGGACGAAGACAGCCAGGTGCGTACCACCTATATCAGTTACACCGTCGAGCGCATCGGCAGCGAGTGGGTGATTACCGAGGTAGGTTCCAGCCCGGAGCCAATAGGGCACTGATACACTTCCAACCGCAGAGGTTGAGCCTCTAGAGGGCGCAGGGAGGAGAACGTCTCTGTGCCCTCTGTGATTCTGCTTCCTCAAGAGCCTTCTCCACTGCTCCCCAAACTTTTCTCAGCCTGGAGTATAATATGTTGTTGGGGAGGTGAACGGTATGAGCGAGAAATGGGAGGGCAAATTAGAGCGTATCGATACCTACCGATGGCGCATTCCCAAGGACTATAAGAAAGGAATGCGTGTGGACGGCATCATCTACGCCAGCGCACGCCTGATTGAGCATATCGTGCAAGACCAGTCTCCAGAACAGGTAGCGAACGTCGCGACGCTGCCCGGCATCCAGAACTACTCCGTCGCTATGCCCGACATCCACTGGGGCTATGGCTTCCCCATCGGTGGAGTGGCAGCCATGGACATCAAAGAAGGTGTCGTGTCGCCCGGTGGAGTCGGTTTTGATATTAACTGCGGTGTTCGGATGCTTCGTACCGACCTCACCCTCGAGCAGGTGCAACCGCGCATCCAGGAGCTAGTAAACCAGATTTTCCGCGACGTGCCTGCGGGGTTGAAAGGCGAAGGACTGATTCAGGTCAACGCCCAGGAACTGCGCGAAGTGATGCGCAAAGGTGCCATCTGGATGATCGAACACGGCTACGGCTGGGAAGAGGACCTGGAGCGCAGCGAGCAGAGCACCACTCTCACCGGACTGCTGCCCCCAGAGCCCGCTAATATCTCCAGCCGTGCCATCGAACGGGGTAAGACGCAACTGGGCACACTGGGCGGCGGTAACCACTTCCTCGAGGTGCAGGTGGTGGACGAGATATATGATGCGAAAGCGGCAGAAGCCTTCGGCATCACGCAGGTCGGGCAGGTTACGGTGATGATACACACCGGCTCACGCGGTTTCGGACACCAGACCTGCGACGACTATCTGGACGTGATGCAAAGGGCGCAGAAGAAGTACGGCATCGAATTACCCGACCGACAGCTCGCCTGTGCGCCCATCACCTCTGAAGAGGGCGAGGACTACCTGACGGCGATGGCGTGCGCGGCGAACTTCGCCTGGGCGAACCGTCAGGCGATTGCACACTGGGTACGGCAGGCGTTCGCAAAGGTGTTCGGCAGCAAACCGCAAGACCTCGGTATGCACCAGATATACGACGTAGCGCATAACATCGCCAAGATCGAGGAGCACGAGATAAACGGCAAAGTGAAGACGGTGTGCGTGCATCGCAAGGGAGCCACTCGCGCCTTCGGTCCGGGGCATCCCGCCGTGCCAGAGGTGTATCGCCATGTGGGTCAACCGGTGCTCATCCCGGGCGACATGGGACGCTACTCTTTCATCCTGGTAGGCACGGTGACGGCGATGCGCGAGACCTTCGGCTCCACCTGTCACGGCGCGGGACGCATGATGAGCCGACATGGCGCCATGCGTGAAGCACAGGGACGCAACATCGCACAGGAGCTGGCGGAGAAGGGCATCTACGTACGCGCCCAGAACAAGGGTACGCTGGCTGAGGAAGCCTCCTACGCCTATAAGGATGTAGCAGACGTGGTGGACGTGTGCGAGGGTGTGGGCATCTCGCGCAAGGTCGCTCGCATGCGCCCCATCGGCGTCGTGAAAGGATAAGTCAGGAATCTGTCAAAGCCCCTCTCCTGAAGATTCGGGAGAGGGGCTGTCGGTAAGAGCTACTTCTCGCAAATACACGCCTCCACCCGCGCATGACACCGCGGGCAGGTAGGCACGTTTTGACCGGCAGGATAGCCCTTCGCTTCACCCGGTCCGAGCATCGTGAACGAGGCGTTCAAAAGCGTACCGTCCAGCGTCGCACTCACCTCTATGGTATTGCGGTCAGCCACCTCGCTGGCGTACACGGCGAAGCGATACTGTCCCAGTAGCTCCCGGACAGGCTGAACACGCCAGCCTGCTGGCACCCGGATGGTCACGCTGGCAGGCACCAGCGTATCTTCCTTCTTCACGGACACGCCGATGATTTTCTCAACGCCGGGGCGCAGTACCGGCTCACCGTTGTAGTGCAGGGCGATATCGTAGCCCTTCGTGTGCACAATAGCGGATTGTGGGTCACGACTGAGCGCCAGCAGTGCCCGCTCGTTGCGGAACAGCAGGGAAAGCAGGTTATCGGGCAAGCGGGTGGAATCGCCCAGTCCTGCGCTGTCCGAGCGCGCTTCCAGCATCTTCTTCCCCACCTCTACCGTACGCTCTGTCAATTCCCCAATCGTTTTGGGGGCGTCCAGACCGCGCGTGTACGGGTGCAACACGATGGCGTCGCCGATAGGCTTTATCCACTCTTGCGGGATGCCCTTCGTACCGCCCAGAATGCCCAGCAACGAACCGAGCGTCGCGCCCGTGCAGTCGGTGTCATAACCGCAGTTGACCGCGGTGCACAGCTTGTCTCCGTAGTCCTTACCGTACAACCAGCCGAGCACCGTGAAACCGTGATTCTGCACGGCGTGACAGGGCTGATTGTGCCCGAAGTTGAACAGGATGCGCTCGCGTGCCTCCTGCCAGGGCACCCCGTTGTCGTAGCACCATACCGCCTCGCGAATCACGCGCGAAATGCGACACCATACGGGGATCATGGATAACCCGATGCGGATAAGCGTGTGCGGGTCGGAGAGGACGAACGCCGCGCTCTCCACCGCCGCCCAGAACATCTCGCCGTAAGTTCCTTCGCCGCCCGCGTGGTCCATCGCCGAGTCCATCCACGCCAGCGACGCTGCCAGCTGCGGGTCACCCGGAGCCACACATGCCCAGATTTCACTGCGTATCGGCGAACCCATCTCGTCGATGTAGTAGTTCTCGAAGCACCCCGAAATCGGAGGGCGCAAGCCGCGCGAGATGTTGCGCATACAGAAGCCGTACTCGTTCCACGGGTAAGAAGCAAGGTGTTTGCTCCAGTAGTCCACAAAGTCGCTCAGCGTCGGCTGTACCCCCCGTTCACGCAACATCTCCAGCCAGACCAGTTGAAAATCCAGGTCGTCATTGGCAGACGCCTTATCGGGCACGGGGTCATAAAAGGTAAGCGAGTGCAGTTTTTTCTGCCCCTCATAGGGCGCGCCCAGCGTGCCCCCGATGTTCTTGCCCATCCAGCAGGCGTACACTTTGTCGCGGTACTCTTCCAAAGAAAGGGTTATCGGTTTCATTTTTCTGTGCTCCTCCTCGTTGATCGGTTGCGAAGCTCCAGCACCACTTCCTGCAAGCCCTGCCACTCCAGGCGATACAGCTCGGGAGTTGCTCTCTGCAGATTCACCCCACGCAGATCCCCTCTTGCCGTTTTGCCAATAGCCCTCCAGTCCCCAGAAGGTAACCGAACAAGTGGTGCCTCTTCACCCTCTCCCTCTTTTTCGATGCGGATAGTCTCCGGCGTCACCGTGATAGCCAGCGTGAGCCTCTGCCAGCGGATGCGGTCTATACGAAGCGATTGCCAGCGCGTGGGCAGCTTGGGGTCTATGGCAAAACCGTCGCCCATTGGCTGGAAACCGAGGAAGCCGTAGAGCATCACCTGCGGCACCAGCACACTCTCGAAGAACTCCATATCCAGTCCGAGACCACCTGCGGTGCCCCCTCCCTGTAATGTGCCCGGGCGAGAGCCATCGTAGTACTTGCGGTAACCACCCGCCTGCTCCACCTCCTCGAACCAGCGCAGGATCTCTTGCAGGCGGTTCCATGCATCATCGGGCCCGCGCACCTTCAGCCGCGCCATCAGGTCATAGTAGGAAAAACCCAGCACCGCACCACCGTCCTGCACCTGGTCGCCAAAAGCGATGCTCTCCGGCGCACTCCATGCCCAGAAGTAGTAGTCGATATTGCGTTTGGTGGTGGCGCGTGGGGCAAATCGCCAGAAATAGATGTCCTTGCCCTGCGCGGTGTCACCTCCCACGACGCGCTCCCCACTGATCCAGCGGAGGATGTCCTGCGCATGTTCGGGCGTGGCGAAATCGTAAGCCACTGCCTCGAGGTTCAGGAAGGTGAAACCGTAGTCGTGCATCTTGCCATCGGCGTCGATGGGGGCGAAGCGTCGGGTCTGTGGGTTCCAGAAGAGGCGGTTGCCCGTCCGCTTCACCTCTTCGGCATGTCTCAGCAATTGCTGGGGCTCCAGCGCGTACACGCCACGAGGTATATTCCAACCGGGATTGCGCAGGATTTCGGTCTCAATCTGTGCCATCTTGCGCAGGGCATCGTAGTAATGGATGGTAGCGTACACATCCTTTGCGCCAAACGGCAGCAGGTCCCAGTAGTTATTACCTACACCGCTTCCATGTACTATCTGCTTCTTGCCGTCGGGTGTGTAGCGCACACCGCTACGTCCCTCATGCCCCACCCATGGGGTGTCCACGACCTTCTCTTGCAGGGTGCGGTGCTCGGTCATCAGGTAACGCATGGCGAGACGCATGCGGTTGATGTTTTGTCGCAGGAAGTTGAGGTCGCGCGTCCACCAGAAGTAGGTAGCACACCCCCGCACAAAGTTTTGCGCATTGATGTTATGGCGGGTGTCGTACTGGGTAAAGAACGCCTGAATCACCACCTCGCCGCCCGGTTTGGGGTTGCCGAAGCCGATGCGCAGGCGCGTGATGTCACCCTTCCACAGGGGATGACGGTAGACAGGTATCGCCTCATGATGGATAACATCACCTGTGTGGGGACTGAAGTAGAAGCGACGTTCCGGCGAGAAGCCGGGCTGCTCGCGCGTTGCCCACTCGATGTACGGCTGGGCATCCTCGATGCCCTTCCCCTTCCAGCGCAGTTGCAGGAACGGCGCCTCATAGGGGTCTACGTCGCAGGCAGGAGCGGTCACCGAGGCATTCGCACCCGTCAGGCGGACGAGCCAGCCCTCTTCCGTGACTCCAGCGTTTTCGGCTCCAGAGAGCTCCCATCCCTCAGGGGTGCTCAGCGTATCGGGGCGCCAGCCGGGTCCCACCGTATCCTTGAACGAGAAGTGCCAGCCCGCGGTGCGTCTGCCCTGATTCCAGAAGGGAAAGGGCCAGCCCAGCGGGTGGGCGATGGAAGCGTGCTGGTGGGTAGCCACATATCCCTCTGCGTCCAGAACACGCGCGCCCAGCACTTGCCTCCACTGCTGACGGAAGGAGTCGGCATACCCGTTCGTCTCCACCGCGGGCCACAGCGACGCCAGCGACAGCCATTCATCCCACAAGGTGGCTTTCGGTCCTGCGCCCGGATAGTGCAACCAGAACAGGCGTCGCAGGGTGTCCAGCGGCTTCTCCTGTCCCGGCACCTGAAAACGGGGAAAGTCCTCCGGCACAGACTGCTGAGCGAATGTGCCCGCGACTGCCAGAACCAGAATCATCACCATGCTCTACAGTGCCCACATAGGTAGACCTCACGAAAGGATGGAAAACAGATTCCACAGGCAGACGCTGTTTCCTCTGGCGGTTGTCCTGTTTGCCAGTGGCAGTTCGTGCCTTCTTATGATATGATGTATATGCTCTCTTCCATCACGCAGGCAGGATAGGCTGACATGCGCAAGTACCCGGGAGCCTTGAGCCAGCAGATGCTGGAAGAACTGACGCACTACGTGATTGCCGAGCCGAAGCCTTTCGTGATCGACCTGGAGAAAAGCGAAGGCATGTGGCTGGCGACCGTAGACGGTCAGCGCGTGTTCGACTGGGCAGGCTATTACGCCTCCAAGCTGATCGGGCACAACCACCCGCGCCTGTACGAGCCCGAATACCTGAAGAAGCTCGCTCGCGCCGCCAACAACAAGGTTGCCAATCCCGACTTCCTCACGCCAGAGTGTCTGGAGTACTATCGCCTGCTTTATGAAATCGCCCCCCAGTGTATGCGCAACCCACGTCTGGAGGTGTATGCGGTCAACTCCGGCGCGGAGGCGGTGGAGAACATGATGAAGTACCTTATCAACCTGCACCACCATAAGCTGCTGAAGAAGGGCAGGCTGCCCAACCCCAGGCGGTTCATCTACTTTGACCAGGCGTTTCATGGGCGCACGGTGTTCGCCCTGAATGTGACGCAGGTGGCACACGATCCCATCGTCACGAAAGATTTCCACGGCTTCATCCCGGGCAACATTCAGGTGCCTTTCCCTGCCATGGACACCTCGCTGCCCGAGTCCGAAAACCGCGCTCGTACCCAGCGCAGTTTGGAGATTGTAGAGGACTTTCTGCAGCGGTATCAGGGCGAGGTGGTGGGCATCATCGTGGAGCCTTTGCAGGGGGCAGGGGGTCACCGCGTAGCGTTGCCGGAGTTCTTCCGCGGGCTGAGCGAGCTGGCATACAGGTACGACGTGTATCTGGGTTTCGACGAGGTGCAAACCGCCGGCGGTCAGACAGGGGCCTTCTTCGCCTGTGACCAGTTTGACCTCCCCTATCCCCCGCAGGCGGTAGCGACTGCCAAGAAGCTGGGCAACGGCGTAGTGTACATGCTTTACCCGATGGAGGATCGAGGCGTGCTGGATTCTACCTGGGGTGGCACGCTGGTGGATATGGTGCGCTTCGTGCAGGAGATGAAAATCGTACGTGAGGAGCGACTGATAGAGCAGGTTCCCGAAAAAGCGTCGGTGTTGGTAGAGGGTTTGAACGCACTCGCTCAACGTTATCCGGAGCTGGTCTATAACGTGCGTGGGCTGGGATTATATCAAGGGTTCAGCCTGCGCCGTGCGGAGATGCGCCAGCGACTGATGGAGATAGCCCTGCAGGAAGAGGACCTGCTGCTGCTCGGCGCGGGCACCGACACCATCCGCCTGCGCCCCAACCTGAGCGTGACGATAGAAGACATTCGGCTGTTCCTGCAGAAGCTGGAGCGCGTGTTGCAACGATTGCAGAACGAGTGAGCCTGTTGGTTCCCCCCGTTTTTTGACCTGTCGCCTGCGAACATGGTATACTAAAGTGCGCACGCAAGTGCGATTTTTTTGTGAGGAGAGTATGGCGAAGAGTCGTTCCAACGGAAAATCCCCATCGGTGGCAATCGTCAATCTCGGTTGCGCCAAAAACGTGGTGGATGCAGAAGAGATGCTGGGCGTGCTGGCGGAGCAGGGCTACACGCTCACCTCCGATGCCTCGCATGCTGACGCCATTATCGTCAACACCTGCGGTTTTATCGCCAGTGCGAAGGAGGAATCTCTCTCTGCCATTCGCGATGCGCTGCGCTGGAAGCGACGCCGAGGAGCGAAAGTGATCGTTGCCGGATGTCTGTCGCAACGATATGGGCAAAAACTGCTGGAACAGATACCCGAGGTAGACGCTCTCATCGGCGTTGGGCAGATGGCACGCATTCACGAAGTGGTGGAGCGTACCCTGTCTACCGACCAGATGGTGGTCGAGCAGACACCCCCTCAGCATCGGTGGGCGCGAATAGGCACACGTGTGCTCTCCACCGCTCCCTGGAGCGCATATCTCAAGATTTCCGAAGGTTGCGACCACCAGTGCACCTTCTGTGCTATTCCCAGCTTTCGCGGGGGGCACGTGAGCAAACCGATAGAGCGTGTCCTGGCGGAAGCGGAGCACCTTGCAGGGCGTGGGGTGCAGGAGGTGAATCTCATTGCGCAGGACACAACGCAATATGGTTTAGACCTCACTGGAAAGCAGATGCTCCCCCAACTGCTGCGCGAACTGTCCGCAATGCATGCGTTCCGTTGGATTCGCGTGCTCTATTGCTACCCCTCGCGCCTCACCGAACCGGTCATGGAGGCTTTAGCGAACACGCCGGGCGTGCTTCCCTACGTAGACATGCCGTTACAGCATGCCGACGACGAGATTTTGCGCGCGATGAAGCGCCCGGTCGGCAGAGAGCGATACACAGAACTGATACGCCGTCTCAGGGAAGTACATCCTGATATGACCGTGCGCAGCACCTTTATCGTAGGCTTTCCCGGCGAGACAGAGGGACACTTCGAGAATCTGCTCTCATTCCTTGAAGAGGTACAGCTGGACCGAGCAGGAGCCTTCCTCTTCTCACCGGAGGACGGCACACCTGCTGAAAAGCTGCCCAACCGCGTGCCCTCTCGCGTCGCCCGAAGCCGCTACGACCGCCTCATGCGTCTGCAAGCGCGCATCTCGCTGGAACGTAACCGCACATGGGTCGGGCGCGAGATGGAGGTGCTGGTAGAGGCGGCACACCCCGACCACAGCAACATGTGGATCGCCCGCTCGTTCCGGGATGCCCCGGAGGTGGACGGCGTGGTGATGGTACGTGGAAGGAACCTGCAACCGGGAACATTTGTGAAAGTAACGATTACTGATGCAACCACCTACGACCTGATAGCCGAAAGCACTGTTCACCCGCCCGTTTCTGTCGGGCATAAGAAGGAGGTTTCACCGTGAGCAAATCGGTTACTTTACCTAGCGCAGAGACACTCGCCCAGGCGCTGCTGCGTGCCAGTGTGGCAAACGCGCTCCTGCGCTTCCGAGAGCCCGCGAAGATGTCGGAGCTGCAGGAAGCCTGTGGGCTACTCTCTCTGGATACGGACCTGCTGCGCTACACACTGGGAGCGAACTCGGACCTGTTTCTCTCCACGGAACGGCGATGGACGATCTCCATACGCTACGAGGATCCCACTCGCCCCGTGTACGCGCTGATAGAGCGCATCCTGCGCCAGGTCGGGCAGCCCGTCGCCCTGGAGTCGCTTGCCTACTTGCTTGCTGAAGTGTATCGCCGCACTCCAGAGGCGATGGCGGTCATGGCATACCGCCTTTCCGCCGAACACTTTTTCCGCCTGCCGGACAACCGAATCGGTCTGCGCGAGTGGCTACTGCGCACCGATTACAACACCCCAGAGGACGTTGCTTTCTACAACTACGTGGACTTCGCGGAAGCACAAAAGCTGTTGCAAAAGCACTCGAAGTTCGATGGGTCGCCAGAGTCGGTCATCGCCCTGTTACGCACAGCGGGCGTTCCGCTCTCGGCGCGTTTTGTCGCTTTCCTGCAGTGGTACAAGAACCCCGAAACCTTCGATGCGGTGCAGGCTTACCAGAGCCTGATAGACGCGGAAGGGCTCATAGCACTTCCTCTGCAGGAAAACGACGCACTGGAACCCGTCACGCACTGGGCACTGGCGGAGTGGACGTCCCAATGGATAGAGGCGATACGTCCGCAAGCCAAACAGATGGCAGGCGTGCTGGCGCAGTTGATGGCAGAGCCGCTGGTGCTGTCGGTAGAGGACGTAGAAGAAATGGTGCGCCATGTGCTGCAGTCTCCTAAGGTGGTGACGGCAGATGATCTGGCGCTTCGATTCTTTGACCTGTCGCCCGGCGACCCCACGTACGCCAATGACCTGCAGACCATTATCCAGTCCCTGAAGCAGGATGAACGGGTAACATGGCTGGGCGGCACGCGGTTTGTCAACTCGCAGAACCTGCCTGCCTACCTGTTCGAAGTGCCTGAGAGCCTGCGCTTTCCAGAGGTGCAGTTCTATACCGAAGAGGGCGAAGCCCTGGAGATTGACCTGGAGGACGAAGGGCTCTCCGGTACGCTGCGCTCCGATATTCAAGACCCGGTGGCGCAGGACGTGGGCGACGAAGAGGAGGAGGTCACCATCTTTCCGGTGCCCGAGAGCGTACAGTGCGTGGTCAAGGCACGCCACAAGGAGATTGGCACCTTCCCGCTCTGCCAGATACCTGCTGGCTTCTTCCTGAAAGAGCCAGCCCTCCAGCAGGTGACTTTTATCGACGAGACCACAGGTGAGCGCTATACCGAAGTGTATGTGAACCAGAGCGTCCGGCTCATCTACGGCTTGCTGGAATGGTACGCCACGCGCGAGGCGGTGTCGGGGCTGGTCTTTACCCTCACCCGCACGGAGGACCCGTTCGTCTTCAAGGTGCGCTGGGAAGATACGCTGGACCAGCGCGTGCACATCAGCCGCACGCGCTACGAAGAGCTGCTGGATATGAGCACCCGTATGGCTCAGAGCTACTCCACCTTCGACATCATCTGTGAGATTCTCAGCACACACCGCGGAGGCATGGAGTTCCTGAGCGTTCTCGGCGAGGTCAATGTCATCCGACGCACCCGGCGCAGAAGGGTGGCTTCAGTGTTAAGCGCGTTCCAGGCGTTCTACCTGCGTGGTGGGCTATGGCATCTGGATGAGAAGAAACGCGACGCCGGCATTGACCGCGCCAAGCGCAAGCATATTCGAAAGTAACCGAACCGTGTCATTGCGAGGCACGCTGACAGTTTGCCAAAGCAGCAACCTGTCATTGCGAGGGGAAGCGAAGAATCTCTGAGAGGCTTTAACCTGTTCAGTATGACAGGGGTGGCACGAGATGCTTCGCTAACGTTCCACACGACAAAAGCGCAATGGTGGCGCCTCGCAATGACACGTCCTCCAGCTACCCCTTTTTCACTTCCTGCCATATTTCAGCAAGGCGCCGCTTTTCAGCAAGGCGCGAATGCGCGTAGCCGTCCAGCACCTTCTCCAGACCGTCGCACAGTTTGGTGAGGGTATCCACGTAGCTCTTATCAGCAGCCGTTTGTGATGGTTCGGGCAGTCGTGCCAGCTTGCCCATGCTCTGCAATTCTACCCGTCTCAACACCGTCAGCCACTGCCTCAGTATCAGCTGGGCATGAGAACCTTCGTATGTCTGAGCCAGCCCCGCCTGCTCTAATCGCTGCAGGAAACGGGCGAAGGTAGATACCCTTTCCCTGAGCGGCGCCAGTGACGCTGGTGCGGACACTTTCGCGAACTCGCTCAGCACCGACTTCGCAGGAACGGGCACGGCAGGCTTGGGTACACGGGTGGGCTTTGCATCACCCAGTACTACCTGTATCGTCGCCTCCTCTGGCGTATGCCCCTCAGGCAGAAACACCGACGTTTCGTCATGCCATTGCCAGTCTTTACCGTTGACCAGCACCCTGTGCACACTCCCCTGCCCCACCGCAGACAGGTATAAACGCTTCTTGCCCAGGCGCACTGGGAAGCGCTGATGCAATTCGGTGATACCAGCCGGTATATGCGGTATCAACGTCAACCCGTCGGCGCGGTAGAGATACTCGAACAGCCCACGCACCATCGCGGCAGGGGGACCAAAGGCGTCGTAAGTGATGTTGATGGGTTCTCCCGGCTGATACACGTCGCTTCCAAACTTCACCAGCGGGTTGTCCAGACGAAATCGGCGGGCAAAGTCCAGCAACCGCTTCATGGAACGACGAGCGTCTTCGTACTTGCCGAGGCGGTAGTATGCCATAATCATGCGCGCTTCGCAGGTAGACCAGTGCCCACCGTTCACCCACGTCCCGAAAGCCCACAAGCCCTCCGGCTCCGTATACATGTCGTCCAGTGATGGGTAGTTGGGCAGGATGAAATCGTACGGGCGCAAGCCGGGGATGGAAGCCATCTTGGCGTAGATGCGCTGTGCCTGCTCATCGTCCACAACACGGAAACAGATGGCGTCGTGGTTGGGCGGGGCTTCGAAGTAGCCGTGCTTGGGCGCGCCGTACACACCGTGTTTCGTGCCGTCGGGGTCCAGCGATTTGATGAAGTACCCCTCCTCCGTGGTCAGCAGCGCCAGCCCCCTGCGCGCTCGCTCACGCCGCCCCGTGTATAGGCGTGCCTTGCGTGCATTGCCTGCCAGCTTCTCCAACTCGATAAGCCTGTCCAGCGCAGCGATGGTCGTGATAGACAATCCGGCGAGATATGCCATATCGTATGTGCCGTCCGGACGCTTCCAGCCTGCATAACTGGGGGCGAGCAAGTTCCCAGCCGGTCCTGCGAGGAAAAGGTTGTTTCTCGGATCTCGCCTGCTTTCGATGAACTCCGCGCAGCGCTCCAGTTTGGGCAGGTAGCGGTCGATGGCTTCAGGGTTGCGACTAATCAACAGCAGTTCCGCCTGCATCAACAGCCCTGCGGCGGTGAACTCCATGCCCCAGTCGTGGATGTCCACCCGCCCATCCCCCTGTTTTGCGACAAACCAGCCCGGGGCGGCAGCGTCACACAGGCAACCGTCGGGCGGAATCCAGTCCAAACGAAGCTCTCCCATCTGGAAGGGGCGCACGGTTTTGCCGTCGCCCATCTGGTCAAACCACAGATCCTGCGCGTTCTGCAGGAAAGTGATGTATGGCTCCAGCAGGAACGGCAGCGCACAGTAAGTGGTCCCGTAGCTGTTTTGTATCCACCAGGCGTTCCACGTGGGTCCCTCGACCAGACCGTTCCATTGCGGGGTATACAGCATCGGCAGATTCTGGAACTCGGGGTCGGGGTCAAACATCCGGCGTGCAGTGTCCAGCAGCTGCAAGTACTCCACATCGCCTTTGCCCGAGAAATACTGCCCTTGAAAGCGGCCAGTGTTGCCCATAGTCACACCTCCACTGGAGTTTAGCTGTTTTTCTGATTCTCCGCCCATGCTCCGAATCCTGTCCTGCGGTACCTTGCGATTTGGTCGCTTTTGTGGGATAATATATTTTGGAGCGCGCCCGTAGCTCAATGGATAGAGCATCAGACTTCGGATCTGAGGGTTGGGGGTTCGAGTCCCTCCGGGCGCGCCATCTTGTGCCCCACACGCCAGATTCCGCCGAATCACCACAAGATGTTGTGTTCCACGAAAGGAGCACAACACCATGCACACAAGCACAAACCTTCAGATTCGCGACACTGTCAACAGCGCGTATTCTCTTCACACTGCGGTGGAACTGTTCTGCGAAGACGCGCAAGCACGTGGACTGAGACCACGAACCGTGCGCTTCTACCGGGACACACTCGCCCGATTTGCGCACGCCGTGAACATGCCACTGGAGCAGATTGACCCCTTCACGCTGCGCCGGTACTTGCTCCACCGCCAGCAGCAAGTGTCCAGCCTGCACACTGTGCACGCCGACTACAGAGCACTGCGTGCTTTCTTCCGGTGGCTCGTGCGCAACGAACTGCTGAACATTGACCCCATGCGGAAAGTGTCTGCACCGAAGACCGACACGGTCTGCAAGCCGCCGCTGACCGAAGACGAGATTCGACGCATCCTGCAAGCGTGCGCGGGCAACGACTGGCTCCGCCGACGGGACCACGCTCTGGTGCTGACGCTGCTGGACACGGGATTGCGCGTGGGCGAACTGGTGCAGATGACCGTTGCGGACGGCACGACGGAGACCTTCACGGTGAACGGTAAGAGCCGACGCACCCGGCTTGTGTGCTTGAGCGCACAGACACGGTTAGCCATCCGCAAGTATGTGCAGAGCTGCCCCCACCGGTTGGACGCTGAATCTCCACTGTGGGTAGGTGTAGACGGCAACCCGTTGACCGTGCACGGTGTGCAGGAAGCCATCCAGCGCGTGGGCAAGCGTGCCGGACTGAAGGAGCATCTGGGGTGTCACGTGTTTCGGCGGACGTTCGCCATTTACTCACTGCGCTCCGGCATGAGTTTGGAGCATCTGCGCGAACTGCTGGGGCATCGGGACTTCGCCATGCTCAAGCACTACGTGCAACTGGTGGAAACCGACTTACGGCAAGCGCACCAGCAGCATAGCCCGTTGAGAATGCTGAAGATGCACTGAACAGACAAAATAGGTAGACAGGAACGCTAATTTGTGGTATACTTATGGTAAGAAAGATGCGCCTCTGTGTTGGGGGCACAGAGGCGCAGGAGAGAACGGTAACCCCAGGTTGGAACGGTAGCCTGAGGTTACAACAGTAACTCTTCGTAACTTGATTATACCACAGTTTTGAATATAAACACAATATACTGATTGCATATAAAATCAATATACCGATTTTACATCTGGAACGCTTCTCTCCTGCGTCCTTTCCCCCAACACAGTGGTGCACCTCATAGGAGGTGAAACCATGCGAGATTTTCTCAATCTTCGTGACGTTGCGCGGGCACTCGGTGTGTGCGAGGCAACTGCAAGGAAGCTGCTCAACTCTGGAGAACTGCCCAGCGTCTATTTGGGCGGACGCCGTCGCGTCCCACGCCTGGCTTTTGAGCGGTGGTTTGAGGCTATGCAATCGGTGGAGGTGGGGCGCCAACATGAAAACCGTTAACCCGTCCAGCGTCCCCCCCGAGCAGACGACGGCGTGGGCAAGCAATGAACTTCTTTCTACCGCGCTCCGCTACCAGCGGGCTGGCTTGAGCATCCTGCCCATCCGCGCTGACGGCAGCAAAGCACCGGCGGTTTCCAGCTGGAAGCGTTACCAGGGCGAACTGCCCACCGAAGCCGACCTGCGCCAGTGGTTTGGCAACGGGCATGTGCTGGGTGTCGCTGTGGTGGCAGGCAAGGTGTCCAGCAATCTGGCGGTGATGGACTTTGACGACCCCAGCGCGTGGAGCGCGTTCGCCGAACTGCTGCGGGAGCATGACCCTGAACTGCTGGAACGGCTGCCATGCGCGGAGACACCGAGCGGTGGCAAGCACTTATACTTCCGCACCCCAGAGCCACTGCCAACGCAAGTGCTGGCACGAGATGAAGCGGGCAACACCCTGGTTGAGATTCGCGGTGAAGGTGCGTATGCCATCGTGCCACCGTCGCCGGCACAGGTTCATCCTGCAGGCAAGCCTTACCGCATGGTTCGCCACGACCTGACCGATGCACCCCTGCTGAGCAGTGAGCAGGTAGAAGACCTGCTGTGCATCGCCCACAGCCTGGACCGCAAACCCCCTGAACCCCTGCGCGTGACGGGTGAAGCACAGCGCGTAGGCGACAGGTTCAACGCAGAAGCCGACGTGCTGAATCTGCTCCAAAAGCACGGTTGGTGTGTTGCAGGCAATGGGCGCGAGGGCAACATCTACCTGACCCGTCCGGGCAAAGAGCGAGGAGTGAGTGCTTCGTGGCATCCCCAGTTGGGCACGCTGTATGTGTTCAGCACGAACGCGCCACCCTTTGAGGCAGGACGCGCTTATTCCCCATTCGCAGTATACACCCTGCTGGAGCATGGCGGCGACTTCCATGCAGCTGCGAAAGCTCTGCGCCAGCAGTATGGTAACGCTGCAGTGCCCCAGCCAGCACCGCGTCGGACAATCAGTCTGCGCGAACTGATGGCGAAAGAGTTTGACCCGCTGACTTACTTAGTGCCGGACATCCTGCCGGAAGGTGGACTGACCTTACTGGTGGGACGCCCCAAAGTGGGCAAGAGCTGGTTCGCCCTGCAGATTGCTTGTGCGCTCAGTGGGGGCGGTTTCGCTCTGGGGCTGGACGAGCCACTACCCAAACGTCGGGTGCTGTATTGTGCTCTGGAAGATGGACTGCGTCGGCTCCAGCGACGCATCCAACTGCTGGGCACGGCATACGACCCCGACGCCTTCCACATCGTGACAGAACTTTCGCCACTGGACAGAGGCGGTGCTGACGAGTTGCGCCAGTTGATTCAGGAGACGCAAGCCGAAGTGGTGTTTGTGGACGTGGTGGCACGCATCCTGCCCCGACGCAGGCGCAACGATGGCGTCTACCAGTCCGACTATGACGCCTTCGCGCTGTTGAAAGACCTCGCGGTAGCAGAGGGTGTGACGCTGGTCGCGGTGCACCATGAGAGCAAAGCACCCAACGAAGACCCTCTCATGCGCGTCAGTGGCAGTACAGGACTAACCGGCGCGGTGGACGCTGTGCTGACGCTGAGCAAGCCACGTGGTGAGATGAGTGGCACGCTGTTCGTGACGGGCAGAGACATTGAGCACGAAGGCGAGTGGGCAATCACGTTCACAGCGGGGAAGTGGTATGTAGAGGGTGACGCCAAGACCGTGCGCATGAGTGAGGAGCGGAAAGCCATTCTGCAAGCAATCACCGAACTGGGCGGAAGAGCGAAAGCAAAGCAGATCGCCGATTACTTGGGGAAGAACTTCCACACAACGTACAACCTGCTGGCGAAAATGAAGGCTGCAGGCGAACTGCTCTTCGACGGAAATCATTACTGTATAAACCCCGTAGAACCTGTAGAACCTGTAGAAGTAGCCAACACCGAAAAAACGCATTACTATAACCCCACCGTAGAACCTGTAGAACCTGTAGAAGTGGCCAACACCGAAAACACCCCAACTTCTACGACTTCTACAGGTTCTACAACTTCTACAGGTTCTACAACTTCTACACTGTTTACAGTAGATGGTAGTGAGTTGGATGCAGGTGGTAACAATCCAGACCCCGCCGCTAACGCCCGACCAGTACAAAACGTTAGCGATGATGAAGCTGTGATGGAGTTCCCAGCAGACACTCTGAGTGATGAGGAGCCTGTCATGATGGAGTTCCTGGTTGAGGACGACATCCCTGACGGCATCCCTGACTACCGTACTGCAGTCATCCCGCTGCGCGACGGTGTGGCAGCGTGGTGTGAGGTGTGCGGGTGTTCGATGCTGCACACGCCGACCCACGAAGGGGACTGGGAGTGTGTGGGATGCAATACGCGCAGGCAATTCCCGTCATCGGCGGTTGACATAGGCACACTAACTTGACCGACGGTAAACCGACACAACGCAAAGGAGGTAAACGACATGAAACTGGTAGTGACAGCACAAGCACAGACCTTGCCTGACGACGTCTACACGGTGGAACTGGTGGACGTGCGGGAGCAGCAAGGAGCCTACGGCGAGCAGTTCGTGTGGCAGTTGCGCGTGGCAGAAGGTGAGTATGAGGGCACGGAACTGCGAGCGTGGACGAACGCCAGCACGGCGGTCAACGCGAAGGCGGTGAAGTGGGCAGCAGCGTTCGCGGGCAAGCCCTACGCGCAAGGCGACACCATTGACTTAGACGCGCTGAAGGGCAAGCGTGCCCGTGCGGTGGTGCAGATGAAGCAGACCGTTGACGGGCGCGAGTTTGCGCGGGTGACCGACATTCTGCCCATTCGGCGCGTGCTGGTCGGTCAGCGTGTCAGGCATGGCATGGTAGCGGTTCCTGCCACCAGTCAGGGGTTCTACGAGATGGCAGACGACGAAGACCCTGACGACCCGTTTGCACAGGCGTAAGAGAGGGAAGCGGGCAGGCGCGCACGCCTGCCCGCCCCCCAAGCACAACACACATGAAAGGAGTTGTTAGGAACATGCAAACGATTCAACGGAACGACACTGTGCACCTGCGCCTCGCTGACGGCAGGCACAGCGGTTGTGTGGTGAATGGCTTCCGACTGGTGCGTCGTGTGCGCCGTAGCGTCCACCAGTTGCGACAGCCCCCAGCGTGGGCATTCGAGCGCAACATTCTGGAGCAGGCACATGAGGCAGGGGCGTCGCTGGTGGAGGTGCACGACGTGGAGAACGGCATCACCTACACTGCGCCACTGGCGACGCTGTGGCAGAAGGGCATCCGCATCCAGCGCGGGCATGGGGAGCAGATTGCCCTGCCGTTGAACCTGTGGCACCGAGAAGACCCGAAGCAGGGCAGGCTGTTCTGAGCGGATGGCAACCTCAGCACACAGTCAGCACGCACAGGCAATCGTGCGCTACCTGCAGAAGCGTGGTGCATGGTGTGCTCGCATTCGTGGCACGTGGGGGCAGCGACGCGGACTGCCTGACATCTTCGCCTGCTGGCAAGGCAGGTTGATTGCGATTGAGGTCAAGACAGGCAGGCACGCCAGACTGTCCCCACCGCAGAGGCGCGAACTGGAAAGCCTGCAGGCTTGTGGTGCAGTGGTGCTGGTAGGGGACGCCACAGAGGTCTTGCGCCAGTTGGAAGCCCTCACCGACGAGCCTCAGGGCAGGTTGCTGTGAGGGAAATAAGTGCTTAAGGGTGTCAACCTTGTCAACCTTCACGGAGGCAGACGATGAAAGCGACCACAGAGCAAATCGCACAAGAACTACAAGCCTTGTCGGGCAATCTGTCGGCAGTGGCACGCAAACTGGGCATCAGCCGTCAAGCCCTCTACAAGCGTCTGCGACGGCACAGCAGACTGCGAGAGGCTTTGGAAGAGGGACGAGCAGCACTCGTAGGCGACGCCTATGAGGGACTGGTGAAGGCTGTGCACGAGGGCAAAGCATGGGCGATTCTGTTTGTGCTCAAGACGCTGGGCAAGGACGAAGGATTCGTCGAGCGCGTGGAAGTGGTCGGTGAAGGTCACCCGCAGGCGTATGGCGATTGGTAGTCCTCCAGAGCCTGTCTGCACGCCTCCCGCACCCTTTGCAGCCATGCGCGATTGCGTCGGAGCAAGGTGGCGGCTTCCCATGCGCTATGCCCTGCCTGCACCAGTTGGAGCCACTGCACGCCGTCAGGAATAGAGCGCAGGCACTGTTCCAACGTGAGGCGCGTCAGGAGCAGGTGGAAGGCTTCTTCTGCCTCAGGGTCTTCGGGTTCTGGCACATCAGTCTCTTCCATCTTGACATACTTTGCAGAGAATGCTATGATGAAAGTGCCTGCGCGGTGGTAGAGCACCGGCAGGCGTGGCGTCCAGCAGTGCGGGTGCTGAACGCGGGTACAGGTTACCGCAAAAAGTCCCCGCTGTCAAGCACTCGCTGCTGGATGAGCATCAGATTCGTCGAAACTGTCACATCACGGAACACAACATGTTGTGTGCATACGCGGTTCTGGCTACTACATCTTGTGTTGAAACGGCTTTTCCAGAGCATCAGACTTCGGATCTGAGGGTTGGGGGTTCGAGTCCCTCCGGGCGCGCCAGTTTTTTATCCGCTGCAACTCCTCCTGCATGCATGATGTCATAATAAGTCAGGAGAGCCTATGATAGCCTTCAAGGCAACACACAAGGAGACAACCAGAATGCGCGCTGTGATGAGCATGTTCCTTTGTCTGATTGCCCTGCCAGTACTCGCCCAAACATCCACACGAGTGGAAAACGTACTGGTAGATACGCTCCTACAGGGAGATGTTTATGTAGCTCCCCATCTGGCTGGTGCGGTCGATGAGGCACGTTTGCAGCAGGTTGCCCGACAACTGCGCCCCTTTACCGTCAAATTCGTGGTAGTTCCTCTCAACGACAAACAGTCCCGCGAAAGACTGGCTTACGGCTTGCGCAATGCTCTGAACATTCAGGAAGGGGCGGTGATTGTTCTGGTACCCCAGGCACCTGGGTTACACGGCGGTGTCTCCATCAGTAGCGGCGTGATACCCGGTCAGCAAGCGACACAGGTTTTCCAGCAGTACCGTACTGTGTTCTCGAGCCAGGGCTATACAGAGGGATTGGAGCAGTTAGCGCGTGCGCTACGTGACCACTACGCTGCCGAACGACGCAGTTCCACGTTAGGCACGGTGGCATTGTTCGGCATCCCCACTGTTCTGGTGCTGGGGGGTGTGGCGTGGGTGATCCGCCGAAGAGCGCAAGAGATTGCCCGTTTGAAGGCACGCCTGCAGGAGACGAGAGCGCAGGTGCTGGAAGGCATTGAGTATCTGGATGGCTACATCGACGTACTACCGGAGGGTGAGGATGCCAGTCGTGCTCGCGAACACCGCCAAAAAGCCGCCGAACTGCAAGCACAGGCGGTGGAGATGATGGAAAGTGCGAAACGACCGGAAGACCTGTGGCGGGCGGAGCACCTGCTGGACAAGGCGCAAAGGAGCATAGAAAAGGCGAAGAAATACATCCTGAGAGCAGGAGGCGATACCAGCATCCACATAGAGGAAGAACCCGAAGAGCCAGTCGCAGGGGAAGACATGGCGCAGATTCGCCCCAACGACCGCACCTACGCCTGTTTCTTCTGCTCTAAGCCACCCACTCTGAGCACACTGCAGCCGGTGGAAGTGACCATCGGCGAGCAAACGCGAAAGGTATGGGCGTGCGAAGAGTGCGCGGAGCAGCTCCGACGAGGTGAAACGCCTGCGATGCGTGTGTTTCGCGACGGCGATCGCACTCGCCCGTGGTATGAAGTGCCCGATTACGACCCCTATCGAGATTACGGTAGACCTTACCCGGGCATGGACTGGGTGAGCTTGCTCCTGCTGGGCAGTATCCTTTCGCACCCGGCGCCGGTGATTATCCATGAGCATGAACCCGTGAACGTGGGGGGAGAGAACCCCGAAGTGGACGCCGGAGGCGGCGATTTCTTCGACAGCACCTTCGGCGACTCCCCAACAACAGGCAATGTGGACACCGGTGGAGGCGATTTCTTCGACAATATGTTTGGATGGGGCGAAACGAGCGATACGGATGCTGGCGGTGGAGACTTCTTCAGCGATCTGTTCGATGGCTTCGATGCGGGTGATGTGGATGCCGGCGGAGGCGACTTCGCCGATTTCGGTGGGGATTTTGGCGGCGACTTCGGGGGAGGCGATTTCTAGGAAACCGCTCTCCGCTTCATCAGATCGTTCATGCTACTGCTCGGGCGGGGTTGCTCCCCGCCCGAGATCTGGCATACGGATGGCTGTTACTGCCCTGAGGGGGCGTTGGTAGTGGGGGCGCCGGTCGGTGCCCCTGCCCCCCCTCCAAACCACGAAGGTCGTTCAGTAGGCAATACTTCCTGTTTTTCCTTCTGCTGCTTGTTCCACTGCAGCCCAATCACCACCAGCGCGATAACGACGAGAACTACCGCGATCACACCCATGAGGGTGCGTTTGTTTTTGTCCTCCATGTTGCTCCTCCTCTGGTTAAAGGGCAGACGTTTTGACCGTCTGCCCTATCGTCCATCAGTCGATATCCCAACCTTCACTGGGGTTCCAGGTGTTGCCGCGGCCGTCCGTGACGAACCAGTGCGGGTCGAAGTTGGCACAGGGGTAGCCTGCCGTCTCCCACACCCGCAGCTTCACGAACCGGTGGTTACCCGCCATGATGTATCGCGCATGACCGTCCGCGAAGATGGCGTTGAAAGCCATGCGGGTGAATACCTGCGGGTTGTCAGTGCACGACCAGAACGGCACGCTCCTCTCGGCGTGGATCGGGCTGTTCTCGTAAGAGATGATGGTTTGTGCGGGCTTGTCGATGCTGGCGAGCTTTACTCCACAGCGCGAGCCGGTCGCCAAGCCCAGCTTGAAGTCGTACGAGAGCCCTCTGAACCCCTGCAAGGGCCACAGGTCCGGGCAGCCGTTGGCGGGCCAACCACCCCATTTCCAGAAGTTATCCGGATAGGAGGGGCAGATAAAGATCTGCGCGTTCTTCACGTAGGGCTGCACCAGTACCGCCCAGCGAGTGAACGCCATCACGATGTCGCCATTGCAGTCCGTCGTGTGCGCGCACTGACTGCTCCAGGAGAAGTACTTCTCGTCGTAGTCTTGCACGTACATCCCTATGCCTAGACCAATCTGCTTCATATTGCTGAGGCAGCTGGTCTTTCGCGCTTGCTCACGCGCGCGGGCAAACACCGGGAACAGAATCGCTGCCAGTATCGCAATAATTGCGATAACCACCAGCAGCTCGATCAGGGTGAAAGCACGGGTTTTCATGGCTTTTCCTCCTTGTCATCAGAGAGTATTGGAGAAAGTAACTTCCTTTCCCCCGGCAGATGGTGTTCTGCAGGGTAGAGACTTGCCAGAGTGGTTGTGACTTCGGGCGGCATCACCTCCCCCTTGATGCGGCGTTGTAACCGAATGGCAGCGGTATGCCCCATCTCGTACACCTGTTGCACGAGACGGTGTACAGAGCGTGTGACGCGGGTCATCAACGGTGGAGCGTCGGCGAAGCTGAGCACTTCCAGGTCATCTGGTACCAAGATGCCCATACGGTCACACGCCTCCAGCACCGCCACCATATAGTAATCGTGTAAGCAGAAGACGGCGGTAATCGGTCTGGGCTGATGCAGTAGCGTAAACAACGCATCATACACCGCCTGCACCATGTAGTCCAGCTGGATGTTTTCACGCATCGGGAACAGCCGAACCAGTGAGGCTACATCTTTGTGACCAGCCTCCCGCATGGCCTGCAGGTACGCTTCGTATCTCTCCCGGATAGAAGACACATAGAGCGCGTCGTCGCTGAAGTAGCCAATCATCCGGTGTCCTTGCTCCAGCAAATAGCGCAAGCCTATCAGGCTGGATTGATAGTTATCTGTCATCACCGCGTCGCACTGCAATCCATCGGGCTGACGGTCTACGCAAATCAGCGGCTTGCCACTATCCAGAATGCGCTGGAGCAAAGGGGTGTTCTTCAGGTCACAGGTCGGATAACAGAGAATACCATCCGCCTCATGTTGCATCCGACGCAGGTACTGCGCTTCGCGGTGTGGGTCATTGTGGGTCTCACAGAGCAACAGGTTGTAGTGGTCCGGTAGCGCATTGCGGATGCCGCGAAGGTACTCCACCTGTGGGTAATCGTGCACAAAGGGAAAGATCGCCGCCACAAAAACGGGCTTGGCAGGTGGAGGTTCCGCGACGAAGGTGCCCCGCTTGCGCTTGCGCACCACGAGCCCCAGTCTTTGCAGTTCAAACATCGCGCGGTGTGCCGTCACCCGACACACACCGTACTGCTGCGCCAGCTCCGTCTCCGAGGGCAGAACGGTGCCCGCAGGCAATTCGCCGCTCTCAATCTGGGAGCGGATAGCATCCGCGATGTGCTTCCATTTCACCGAAGACATGGCTCGATTACCACATAGTTAAACACAATCAATCCTATAGTATTTCCAGTATAGACCTTCGACGAATCTTTGTCAAGTCCTCCTCCCCCCCGCATTGACAAAGAAAATGAGAAATAAGGTATGATTCACCTACTCTCATCTGAGCCCTATCAAGAGGTGTACGGTGATGCGCCTTGCCGTGGTCATAATCGTTTTGCTGGTAGTGGGGGGAACCGCTATCTGGAAACTGGCGACATACGACCCTGTAGCAAATCTGCCCATGCCCGACCTGAGCGATATCTCTCGCTGGGAACCGACCATCGAACAAATCCGCGGTCAGATCGACCCTACCGCTTCACTCCTCGAGCGCAAACGGCAGTACGGACGCCTCTTCCGTAGCCGCTATCGCCACAGAGAGATGGCGGTCAACCTGCGTGTGGACCAAAATGGTGTGTTCTACCTGGAGTGCGCCGCCACCATCCCGACATGGGATAAGGCGTTGATTGCTCATCAGGCCTGGTCCGAAATCCATCAGTTGTTCGGTGAGAAACCGCGTGTGCTGATTTACGAGTCCTACATCGGAACCGTCTCGCGCCGGGTGGGGGAGGCGCGAGCAAATGCCCAAAACTCCTCTATTCCGGAAGTGGTGTTCGACACCGGCTGGCATCTGCGTCGTCAACCGCAACGCTCCGATTACCTCCACAGACTACCGGGAGGCTAAATGCCCCATAATGAAATTTCACCGGCGACGGGACAAAAACACTTGACATCTCTGGGTGCTCATTATAGAATGTACTCAGAGGTTACTCGTATAACTGGAGTAAAATCTTTCAGAGGAGGTTGGGCGAACATGAAACGCGCGTTTACGCTGATCGAGTTGCTTGTGGTAATCGCGATTATCGCAATCCTGGCAGCGATCCTGTTCCCTGTATTTGCCAGGGCGCGAGAGAAAGCCCGACAAACCAGCTGCCTGAGCAATATGAAGCAGATGGGGACTGCTTCGATGATGTACGTTCAGGACTACGATGAACGGTTCCCCCTGAGCTACTACCAGTCGGTAAATGCTGCCGGACAACCTTGTTACTTCACATTCCTGGCTGCCATAGAGCCCTACGTGAAAAACCGCCAGATTTACCAGTGTCCCTCTGAGCCCAAAGCAATGGACATCGATGCTGGCTTCAAAACGCTCGGAGTACCTGGTGGCGAATGCGGCGCCTTTACATGGGCGAGCTACAACTTCAACTATGCTTTGACCAACATTGGCGCAGCTATCGCATCCATCGAGTTTCCGGCGGAAACCGCTCTGGCATCGGACGGCAACCTCGCGCTGCCCGGTGCTTGTGGCTTTGGCTTGTTCGATTCGCCCGTGCAGGCTCGCCACAACGATATCGTGAATGCCTGCTATGCGGACGGACACGCCAAAACCTTCACCGCCAAGCTATCGGGCTGCACAGGCACCAACATCAACGGCAGTGCGCTACGACAGTACTGCGTGACATCGGGCGCGTACACCCGCTGGTGCGGACAGGAGCCTGGACCGAGTGTCTGCCGCGACGAGCTGTGGGGCTTCGCCAAGCAGGATCAGTGGGGCTGGTGCACTCAGGGCTCTCCGTAGGTCGGGCAGCGGTTTGCTCAAACCTGTTCGTCCTGTTGGTGTCATTGCGAGGGGGCTGACGCCCCCTCGCAATGATATGCTGTTTGTGGTCAAGAGCAGACAGGCTCTACCAGTCAGCGGGTCAAACCACCAGCTTGCTGAAATCGCCGAGGTACCGATAGAGAGCATCTACGCCAGCCAGCAACAGCAGGCGATTGCGTCGTATCGCCTCGTCCGGTGCCATCACCAGTACGGCATCAAAGAAGCGGTTGACTGGTTCGGTGAACGCTTCCAGCAAGGAAAACACCTCTTCACTGCGGAACCGCTCCGCCGCTTCGGTAATCTGCTGCTGGTGTTGCAGAGCTCTTTCGTGCAGGGTATGCTCCTCCTCCTGCTGGAAGAGCGTCGTGTCCACCTGTGCGAGCCATTCCAGGGGTGGTCGCAGGATAGCGGTCTGCGCCAGTTTGACCGCCTCACTCGCCTTTAGGATGTTGCGCACGCGCGTTGCTGCCAGCGCCACGGGGGTCAGCCGCTGCATAGGCAAGGCGTTGAGCATATGAGCATTCGCCCTCGCTGCAAACGGCTCCACGCGCTCTTCCGCCAACACCGTCTGAACCACGTCGTAGCGGACACCCTCGTCCTCCAGCAGAGCCTCCATCCTTCCCAAGAACATCTGCGCCAGCTGACGCAATCCCTCCTCACCGACGCTGACCCCCTGCTGTGCATACGCGCGTATCGCCGTATCCACCAGTGACCACAGGCGCGGCATCCCCTCCACCGTGGCCAGAATCTGCACCACGCCCTGTGCAGCTCTCCGCAAGCCAAATGGGTCGCCGGAACCGGTAGGTATAATCCCCAAAGCGCCCACGTAGCCCACCAGTGTATCCACCCGATCACATACTGCGAGCAGCCGCCCGAGTACGCTTTCGGGAAGATCGTCCCCGGCGAAACGGGGCATGTAGTGCTCGGCGATCGCCTGAGCGACGGTGTTCTCTTCGCCCGACAGCAGGGCGTACTCCCTGCCCATGACACCCTGCAGCGCGGGCAGCTCCATCACCACTTCGGTGGCCAGGTCGGCTTTGCAGAGGGTAGCAGCCCGTTCCGCCAGCGAGGGGTCTAGCCCTACCTGCTCCGCCATCTCCCGTGCTATCTTCGCCAGGCGAGCGGTCTTGTCTGCCATCGTGCCGAGCCTCTCCTGAAACACGATGCGCTTTAGTTCGCCCACAAACGCCTCCAGCGGTTGCTGGCGGTCGCGCTCGTAGAAGAAGTGCGCATCGTTGAATCGAGCGGTCAACACACGCTCATTACCGTCGCGCACGACGTCCAGATGGCGGTCATCGCCGTTGCGCACTGCCACGAAGTACGGCAACAGTTTGCCCTGAGCATCCACCACCGCGAAGAACCGCTGGTGTTTCTTCATCGCGGTAATGAGTATCGGTTCAGGCAGGTTCAGAAAGGTGGGCTCAAAACGCCCCAGCAAGGCAGTGGGGTACTCCACCAGATGGGTGACCTCGTCCAACAGCGCATCGTCCCACAGGATATGCCCGCCAACCTGTTCCGCAAGGCGGTTTGCCTGCTCGCGAATCACCTCTCGCCGGCGGCGGTGATCGTACAGCACGTATCGCTCGTCCAGCTGGTGAAACAGATCGGCAGGGGTTCGCACTTCAAACGCCTCCGGTGCGAGGAATCGATGCCCGCGGGAGCGGTTGCCGCTGCGGATGCCGTCCAGTTCAAACGGCACGACCTCGCCACCATACAACGCCAGCAACCAGCGTATCGGACGGCAGAAACGCAGGTTGCCACTGCCCCAGCGCATCATTTTGGGAAAGGTCAGGGAGCGGATGGCTTCGGGAAAGAGACTGGCTGCGACCTCTACGGTCGGTTTGCCGCGTTCGAAAACCTTCGCCATCACGTAGTCGCCCTGCGGGGTATGCACCACTTCCAGTTCGCTTACGTCCACGCCCTGCTTGCGGGCGAACCCCAGCGCAGCGGGGGTAGGGTGACCCTGTGCGTCAAACGCGATATTCGCCGCAGGACCGCGCACTTCGCGCACGACGTCGGTCTGAGCCGGTGCAACCTCCTGGAGGAACAGGATCAACCTGCGCGGTGTACCAAAGGTCTCCACCGCACCAAAAGCGATACGCGCCTCCTGCAGTCGCTGGGTCACTGCAGCCTGCAGCTGCTCCAGCGCGCTTTCCACCACACCTGCGGGCAGCTCTTCGGTTCCGATCTCGAGCAGTAAATCTGCCACAGTAGACCTCCCACACGAAAAAAGGTTCCATCAGGCGCAACAAACCAGCAGTCCGCCAGTGCTCTTCCCTCTTATCTAACCAGTTCGAAGCGCCAGGGCAGCTGGTATCGGCACCACACCCGCGCCATCACGCGACGCATAGGCAGGAATCCCCAGTCGCGACTGTCGTTGCTCACGTCGCGGTTATCTCCCATGACGAATAACATTCCCTCGGGCACCGTTTTCTCGCGCATGAAATAGTGCATCTCATAGCGCCGATACGGCTCCGGCAGAGGGCATCCGTTGATGTACACCTTGCCGTTGCGAATGCTGATGCGTTCCCCGGGCAAAGCGATCACCCGTTTCACCATCAGTTCGTTGGTGCCATCGGGAACCCGAAAAACCACCACGTCGCCGCGCCGGGGCTGTCGCCACCGGTAGCTGACCTTTTCGGTGAGCACGCGCTCCCCATGATGTAAATTGGGTTCCATGCATCGCCCATCCACACGGAACCCTTGACCTACGAAGTTTACCGTTAGCAAAAATACGAGGGCGCTGACCACCGCTACTCGCATGGCGGAAGCAAGCCACGCGAGTAGCATCGTTTTCATACCGCAGTCAACGCCTCCTGTGTTTTCAGCAGCGGGAAGCCCATCTCTTCACGCTGCTGGAGGTACAGTATGCAGCACTTCCGTGCCAGTGCACGCACGCGGTTGATATAGCTGGCGCGTTCGGTAACGGAGATGCTGCCCCGCGCATCCAGCAGGTTGAATACATGCGAACACTTCAGCGCATAATCAAAAGCCGGGTGTGTATATCCCAAACCTGCAATGCGATGACCCTCCGCCTCGAACATCTCAAAGAGGCGGAACAGCATCTCCACGTCTGCATAGTCAAAGTTGTAGTAGTTGTGCTCTATCTCGGCGTGTCGGTCCACCTCGCCATAGGTGATGCCGTGCGCCCACTCCAGCTCCCAGAAGCTCTCTTTCTTCTGCAGGCACATCGCCAGTCGCTCGGGACCGTAGGTGATTTCGGCGCAAACGGGGCGACACTCAATGCCTCCCATCTGCTGGAAGTAGGTGAACTGCGTGATTTCGGTGCCGTCTAGCCACACTTCCCAGCCCACGCCAGACGCGCCCAGAGTTGGAGCTTCCCAGTCGTCCTCCACAAAGCGGATGTCGTGTTCGAGAGGGTCAATGTCCAGCGCGCGCAGGCTATCCAGATACAGGTCCACCACGTTCTCCGGCGATGGCTTGAGGATGACCTGATACTGGTAGTAGTGTTGCACGCGCATGGGATTACGCCCGTAGCGTCCGTCGGCGGGGCGGCGGGAGGGTTGTACGTACGCGACGTTCCACGGCTCTGGTCCGAGGCTGCGCAGTGCCGTGCCAGGCGCCATCGTGCCTGCTCCAACCTCCACATCGTAGGGCTGTAAAATCAGGCACCCGTGTTGCGCCCAGAACTGTTCCAGTCTCAGCAGTAGTTCCTGAAAGGTCATAGCACCTCAGTTATTCATAAAGAGTTCGCGCAGGTCGGCTTTGCCCAGAGGCAGCCCTGCCACCTTACGTTTGATTCGCGCCAGGGCGTTGTCTACCGACTTCGTTTTGCACTGCAACGCCTCGGCGATCTCCCGATACGATTTGCCAAAGTGGTAATGCATCAGCACGCGCCATTCGAAGTCACTCAGCAGTTGCTGTAGGGTCCGTTGCAGCTGGCGGGTGTCCTCGGCGCGCAGGAGCCGCTCCTCAGGATCGCTACTCGGCTCGGCGGGCAGCATATCCGCCAGGCTCCAATCTGCATCTTCGTCTTCCGCTGTCACCTCCAGCGAGAGGGAGGTGTTCAAAGGCATCTGCTTCTGTCGTGTCGCCGCTTTGATGGCGGTGATGATATGGCGCTGGATGCACACCTTGGCGAACGCCGGGAATGAGATGGGCTTATCCGTTCGGTAATCGAGGATTGCCTGCCACAGCCCAATCATGCCGACCTGTAGCAGGTCCTCCCGCTCTGCGCCCAACAGGAAATATGATCGAACCTTGGTGCGAACCAGATTGCGATACTTATACAGCAGGAACTCTGCAGCCTGCTCGTCGCCTTTCTGTGCCTGTTCTACGATTTCCCTGTCGGACATCTGCATGAAGCGACGATAGCTGCGCTTGACTTGCGATTCACCTTCCATGAACACCGTTGCTTCAATCCTCACCCAGTGTAGAGTGGGCGGCTGCATGGATACAGCCGTGTTCTGCACTCATCATACCAAAATCGCGCGAAAAAGGCAAGGGGTACGTGGAAAGCCGGTACAAACAGGAGGTGGAGCCGCCGCACGCGGCGGCTCCACGATGCGTTCGGCGTTTATAAGCCTTCGTCTAAGGGGTCGGTCAGTACGCCAATGCGCCGGTAAGCCGCCACCACATCGTTGGTAGTGACGCCAGCCATATCGAGGTTAATCGGCTCCCGGAAGTACTTGGCGTGACCATCGCAGAAGACGAAATTGCGCCCGCCATGGTGGCGCTGTCCTGCCTTCCAGCGTGTGGTCACCCCGTAGCCCGGGATGGTATAGTACACGCTGTAGGGTATCTGCGACCAGGGCATGTTCCCGCGCCCAAACTCCGTGAGGAAGAACACGCTCGCCGGCTTCACGATGGTTGCCAGCGCGAAGCCGACTTGCCCAATCGCTCCGGGTACTCGCGGCTAGGAGTTGGAGAGATAATAGTTCGCCGCGTAGGACAGCGGGAACACCTGCGCCATTTCGTAGGTGGTCAGGTCTCGCTCGGAACCGGGCCAGTTCACAGCCCGAAGCTGGTAGATATACTCCGGTTTCGAGAAGTTGGGGTGGTCGCTGTCGCTGGGACATACCAGAAAGCTTCCCTTACCTGTGTTCTTGTGATAAGGGATAAGCACCAGCGGCCACGACAAGCTCCCCAGCCAGTTGTTAGAAGAATCGTACGAGTCGAACCAGGTAATCGCGGGGAAGCGTTCGTCATAATCCTGCAGGTACATCATGAACGCTGTGCCCAGCTGCTTGCAGTTGGATAGACAGCCCGTGGCGCGTGCCTTCTCGCGAGCCTGAGCGAATACCGGGAACAGAATCGCTGCCAGTATTGCGATGATCGCTATCACCACGAGCAACTCGATGAGGGTAAATGCGCGCTTCATGGCTAAAACCTCTTTTTTCGTGACTGTGCGCCATGGGCACACTGTGAAGCCAGAAGAGTTCAAGCACTGTTTTCTGCCGTGCTATGCGAACCATCTTCTCGCTTCCTCATCACCTCCTCGTGGAGAAAGTATCCTTTTCGACATTATAACTCGGCAAGGAAAAACTGTCTACCGGAATTGTATACAGGAAAAATCGCTCCCCCTGTGCTCTGACGCGCACTTTCCACTCTCCAGACGGCGACACCACCCCTGAGGGCGAGGAACACCGCAGGTGCAGAGGGTAACAGTTGTCCACCGTCACCATCCAAATCTTGCCCGCGTGCGCACGCAGGCGCAGGTTTGCCTCGTGGTAGCGCCATGCTACCCGCGACCACTCTGAGCCATCGCGCCCGCCGTTCACCGCATGGAAGACGACCTTTGCTCCCATTGCGGCAAGCTGCTGCGTCAGATGAGTGTCGGGCATAGGCGTACAGGTAGGGTTTGCCCACAGGTCGTTACAGAGGAGCCCGCCGACCGTGCAAAGGTACGCAAAGGCGCAGTAGCGTAGTGCGCTATCTCTCCAACGGGCGGATGGCTCATGCTACCGCAGCGCAGTATCTTAGCATGAAAGCCGAGGTACTGTCCCCGCTGGTCATAGAAGCGAATCTGGTTATAGCACAGCCCATCGGCTTCGATGTAACACGTCCCCAGTGCCAGCGCCAGCCCCGCCGACGACGCTTCTGCGACCACTTGCTGCAATGCCTCGTTGACTGCCTGAGAGTCAAAACGAGGCGTGTAACCACTCAGCGACCCCTCAGGGGTGAGTAGCACGTCCGCCCGTTGCTCCGCGGCATACGCTATAGCGCGACGGATAGCGGCGAGATTGCTCTCGATATCCGTGGTGACGGGTATCTGTGCGCCTGCAACGCGAAGGGTCATCCCTTCCGTCCTCCGTCACTGCGTCCAGTCAAAAATCACACCGAGCAACTCCGCCGGGCGATCACGCAGGGTTTCGTATATCACGGGAGCCTGCTCAATGGGTACCACATGGGATATCACCGGCTCGATGCGGATAACCCCCTGCTGCACGAAATACAGCAGAACCCGCAGGTCGTCCAGGCTGAAGTGGCAGGACACCTCTATGGACGCTTCCGTGCCGTGCAGCATCGCCCAGGGGAACTCCGTCTGCGAACGCACCGCCACCAAACCGATAACACCTCCATGCGCCAGCAGACGCATGTCGTGAACCTGTTGCAGCAGGTCAGGCGCACCCGAACAGTCGATGATGCAGTCGTAGGGCGCACCCTCTCGGAGTGGCTCCATTCCCTGTTCGCGAACGTTGATCGTGCGATGCGCACCGCAGGTTTCCGCCACTTCCAGACGTTTGGGCTGTAGATCGGTGACCGTCACATGCGCGCCGAACGCTCGCGCCGCC
Source organism: Armatimonadota bacterium (assembly GCA_026003195.1). Classification (NCBI taxonomy): domain Bacteria; kingdom Bacillati; phylum Armatimonadota; species Armatimonadota bacterium. Next base: position 436,273 of record BPGU01000001.1, on the reverse strand, counting down.
TGCGCCGCAAACTGCCCGATAACACCTGCACCCGCCACCCATACCCTTTGCGCTGGCTTTACCCGAAATCGACGCACCGCCCGCATGGCTACGCCCGCCACGCCACACAGGGCGCACAGCCGATAGTCCACCCCTTCGGGCAGTGGGATACACAGGTGAGAACCGTAAGAATGCACATCGGCGAAAGCCACGTCTACAACATTCCAGCCGCGATGCCCCACATACTGCCCGTAGAACACCCAGTCGCCGGGCTGAAACCCTTTCACCGATGCTCCTACCGCCTCTATCTGTCCGACATGCTGATAGCCGTGTCGGGAAGGGTACAGGGTGAACCCGTGTTCTGCCAGCAAAGCGTGCCTCTCCGTGCCATTGGTGACGCCTGTGTAGCAGGTACGTATCAGAATCTGCGTGGGTTGCAAGGGCGGCGGCTCGCCAATGTCTATCAGGCGCATCTGCCCCCGTTGGGGATACTCTATTCCGATTCGGCGCATCACTCCTGCCCCCTGCGATAGCGGTCTGTAGGAACTCGTTCCACCCTCAACTTCGGGATGTAGCCCTCTTTTTCCATATAGTAGTGCCCATACGGCTGAGCACCTTCAGGAATGGTGCCGGGGAAGGGAAAGATAGCCACACCCTCGTCCAGAGCGACACAGCCATGCTCTACTCCCGCTTCCACCATCCAGATGTCGCCCTTTTCAAGGATAAACTCGTGGTACTGCCCGTCGTGGTCTATCATGTACGCCTTCGCTCTGCCGTCCATAATGACCCATGTCTCATCGTGGTCGTGAAAGTGCTTTTCTACCTCTCCGCCGGGTTGCCAGTAGTGCGGTTGGGGGTTCTTGTAAATCGCCATCGCATTCACCTCCAGTAGCGGATTCGCAGTGGGGGGGGAGGTTCCTGCCGAGCCGATACCGCCAACACATACTTCAGGTATAATACCAGTACCGGTGACACCAGTATCACGATGGGCTTACTCTTTGTCGGAGCCAGTGGGATGATGAATCTTTTCGATATTGCCGCCCCTGCTCTCTCCGCCGAAGAGATTCTCTTCGGCTGGAAGGATACTCCTCGCCTGGTGGCAGTGGAACTGACCGACACCGAAGCCATTCTGCACCAGCGCACGCCCGACGGCTCGCGAATCAGCTGGCGTGAACCGTTTACTCCCTGGTTGCTCACCACCCAGCAATACCCTGACATCAACGCGCAGTGGAAGCAGCTGGACGGCGATGGCTTCTGCTGGATGGCGCAGTTCCGTTCGTGGGCGGATTACCAGAGCGCGCGCCTGCGCCTGCGTGATATGCACGTGGACGTGCTGGCCTACGGTAGCGCCGAACGGCAGTTCCTGATGCTCTCCGGCTACACGCTGTTCAAAACGATGAGCTTCGACGACGCGCATCGGATGCAGGTGGATATTGAGACAGCGGGCCTGAACCCTCAAGAGCCTGCGAATCGGATACTGCTCGTCGTGCTACGGGACAACCGCGGCTGGAGCGAGGTGCTCGACGATGCGGATGAATCGCAGATGCTGCAGCGGTTTGTGCAGCTCCTGCGCGAACGTGACCCCGACGTAGTGGAAGGACACAACCTGTACGGCTTCGACCTTCCCTATCTCATAGAACGCGCCCGACAACACGGCATCTCCTTGACGGTAGGACGCAGTGGGCAACCGATGACCATCGGCAGCGAGCGCAACCTGCCCATTGGCGCGATTAACCGCCCTTATCGCCCCGTGTATATTGCCGGGAGACATGTGGTAGATACCTACTTCGCCGTGCAGCGCTACGACTGGGCAAAGGGCGACCTGCAGAGCTATGGGCTGAAAGAGGTTGCCCGCGCCTATGGTATCGCCGACGAGGAGCGCGTGCTGGTAGACCGCGCCGAACTGCGCGAGCAGTGGCATTCTGCGCCCGAAAGGGTGCGCCAGTACGCCCTGCAGGACGCCCAGGAGACCGCCCGACTGGCGGAGATTGTGCTGCCGACTGAGTTCTACCAGACACAGATGGTTCCTGACACTTACCAGCATGTGGCAACCGCCGGCAGTGGCGAGAAGATTAACGCCATTTTCGTACGCGCCTATCTGCACGCGGGCTACGCGATACCTCGTCCCCAAGCCGCACGCGATTTCCCCGGTGGGTACACGGAGGTGCGTCGTACCGGCGTGATTCCGCGCGTGGTGAAGGCGGATGTGGAGAGCCTCTACCCCAGCATCATGCTCGTACATCGCATTGCCCCTACCTCCGACCGGCTGGGCGTGTTCCTGCCTGCGTTAGAGGAGCTCACCCGTCGGCGTCTGGAGGCAAAAGCGCAGCTGCGCCGTGCTACCGACCCGCGCCAGCGCGCCTACTGGGACGGCATTCAGGGTTCCTTCAAAGTGTTGATTAACTCCTTCTACGGCTATCTGGGCGCGAACTTCCCCTTCAACGACTTCGACGCGGCACAACGGGTCACCGAGGAAGGACGCAAAATCGCCATGCAGCTGGTAGAAGAGCTGGAGCGCACCGGAAGTCAGGTGATTGAAGTGGACACCGATGGCGTCTACTTCCAACCACCGGAGGGCGTGGAGGGACAGGAAGCGGAAGAGGCATACGTGCAGCAGATAGCGGAGACCTTGCCCCCCGGCATCCGCCTCAGCTTCGACGGACGTTACCGGGCGATGATTTCCGTCAAGACCAAAAACTACGCCCTGCTGGACTACGACGGCAACTGGACCTATAAAGGCGCCTCCCTGCGCTCCCGCGCCGACGAGCCGTACGGCAGGCAGTTTATCGCGGAGGTGTTGCAGAAACTGGTGGAGGGCGACCGCGATGGGATCGCCCGGCTATACCGGCAAACCATCCTGAGCATCCTCAACGGAGAGATACCCATTCAGGATCTGGCGCGGCGCGAGCGTGTCACCGAAAAGACTTTCACCAGCGAGAACAAGCGCAAAGCGGCGGAAGCGGTGCGAGGCGTTAGCGTAGGCGACTACGTGAACCTGTATCAACGAGCGGATGGTTCACTGGGCATGATCGAAGATTACGCAGGCGACGAAGACCGCGAGCACTACGCCAACAAACTCTACCGCTTTGCCCTGCGCCTGCGCGAAGCCATCGGGGAGGACTTTGACCTGCTCTTCCCTCGTCCCGAACAGGTCATCCGCGAGCAACAACAGCCCAGTTTGTTCTAAGGATGCCACTCTTCAAAGGGGTCGCGCTCGTAGGATGCCCTGTACACTCCATCCTCCAGCGCTTTCTCATAGTCGCTGTGCGCCCAGAACACCTCGCACACACGCACGTTGCCGCGCTCGTCCAGATAGTACAGGATGCGCTCCGCTACATGTCCGGAGGGGTACGCCAGACAGTCGCTGCCGTGCACACTGTGCGAGTTCTGTTTGCGCATTTCGGGAACGCGCAGGCGTTTCAGCCTCTCGTATAGCACCTGCCGTACCGACGGCTCCGCCGAGTTCAATGCACGGACAGCCCGCTGGTGCAGATAGATGGGGGTCGGTCGCTCCGCCTCCACACGCGCCCTGTATGCCTCATAAAACGCCTCACCCGTGGGAGAGAGCATGGTGTAGTCTTCCTCTTCCACCAGCAGCAGGCGAATCTCATCGGGCAGTGGGCGCAGGCGACGGTCTACCTCCGCCGTCGGACGCAGGTCCGCGCTGATCCAGTCAAAAAAGTCCGCATAGGTATCTATCAGGCTGAAGTCCCAGCTGATGGGAGTGGGCGGGAGTTCGATAATCTCCTTGAACGCCTCATGGATGTAGTACACCGGCACATCGAACAGCAAGCCGACCAGTGTCGCATAGGCGATTTCCGCCTTGAAACCACCGGTGGCGTTCACCAGCACCTCTCTGCCTGCTTCGCGCTCCTTAAGGATAATCTGCACCAGTGTGCTCACCAGTGAACGCAGACCGCGCATTTTGAAACGGCTTTCGCGATACTGCAGGTCGGTGACCTCGCGCAGGTCAGTGAGGTAGCCGTTGTTTTTGTAAAAGATTGCCAGAGCCTCTGCGGCGCGTTTGCCCTCCTCCGTTTGTGAATGCAAGAACACGATGCGGTCACCCTCCTGCAGCAAGCGGCTGAGCGAGTTGGTCTCTGCGCTCGCCTTTTCCGGCTCCGTGAAGCGCAGGTAGGTCTGCAGGTCGTCCTTCTTGCCCGCGCGTTCGGCATTGCTTAACAACGATGTGCCCACGGTAGCGACAATCGTGCGCATAGATGTCCTCCAGCAGGTAACGTGTTGCCTGTAGTATACTCAAAGGGCACACCGCAGGGCAATAGATGGCGTCATCTTTTATGGTATCCCGGGTTCGCTTTGTCGGAGGGGGATTGCTTCGGCACTTCGTGCCGTTGCAAGAGAGCACGCTACCCGGAGCAATTCCCCCTCCCCCCTCTTTAGAGCGGCGCTCCTATTGAGCTGCGAGCTTCCCGGTCACAATGGAGCACGTTTCCGCAGAAACAAGTTCCTACTTTTTGCGTCGTCGCCATGCCGCTATCATCGGCGCCATGACACCGATGCCGAACAGCGCCATCGTACCGGGCTCGGGAACGACTGACTGCGATACTGCGAAGCTGATGTAGGCACGGGCGCCATATTTATAGTTCTTGATGCGCGTACCATCCACAGGGTCACCTCGCGTTCCTGCCACCAGCAACATCGTGATTGCCAGTGCGATACCGAGAAAGCCGAACGCCTTGCGTGCCATCTTGGGGCACCTCCTTTCGTTTTCTAATCTACTAATCTATATATAGTGCAAGAATCGTACCCAAAAGCCTGTTTTTGCGGATCTTTTATCAAAAATTTTAAAATTTTTGTTACTGCGCAGAAGTGCTGGGTTACGCTGCTGCCAACGGCAACGTCCTGCCCTCCTGCCAATACATATCCCAACCCCCATTCCATAGCAGCGTCTGCAACGCTGCCAGCCCGTCACTGACAGCCTCGCCCCAGCGCATCCCACGCCCCTTCTGACGGCGCGCCACCAGTACGTGGCGTGCCTCCGTGCGATAGGAAGATAAGATACCCAACGCGGTATCGACTTCCCCACCCCATAACGCCCGAAGTAAACGCCTCAGCAACTGCCTCTTGACCGCAACACCACCATAAAACAAACTGCTCAACTCATAGCACTTCTTCTTCAAGTGATACCAGTCCAGCACATGCTCCACCCGGAAACCTGACTGCCTCAACTGCTGTGCCCAATCCCTAATCCACTGCGCTCCGTCCGAAACAATGCGCAGCACGCTCCACTCCCCAGCGCATAAACCCAACAAGGTGTATCACTGCTGCAGGAACGCCTCCCCCACACCGCTCACATACCGATACCCTCCAGCCGTTGCCACACATGCCGTGCGCATCCCGTGCCACTGCGCCTCTTCCCCCTGATAGCGCACTAATACCTCGCCCACGCTCACCACCACCTCACCCTCAGGTATCCGCTCCCGAACAGGCGCGCGCTCTGTTTGCATCACCAAGCCATCGTCAGAACCCACCAGCCAGGACTGTACAGTCTCCACTCCCTGCGAGCAGACTGCCATCTGCGCGCAAACGGGGATGCCCCCCCGCTGCAACGGCTGGAGCCTCCTCCAACTCTCACTGCCGAACACGTTGCCCATGCTGCTGCACTAACACCCGCAACTGGCTGGCGCCAAGCAGTTGACCCTCCCCGCTGTGCCAACCTCACAGACGCTCCACCGCACGGAAAGGCAGTTGCACGCTCAAAAGGCAACACCATTCTTGTAGCCCCCGCGTGAGCAGCACCCCTTCGTGTGCCGGTACGGCATTGCCAGGCATCACATGACGACCCTCTACACGGTTGTAGCATACCTGACGGGGTACATGCACCACACCCAAGCGGGTGAGAACCTTCACAGGGTCGTTGCCATCGGCACGAATACTACCGAGGGGGAAAAAGCCGTCGGTATTCTTCTACCAACTGCCAGTCTACCTCTTTCCATTGTTCCGTGAGCAGGTGACGCATCAACTCTTGACCGGCTGTGAGGGAACGCTGCTCCAGTTCATCCAGACAGTTGGCAACCTCGGCAGTGGCTGCAGGCAGATCAATGCGGTGTAGCAGGGTAAGGCTATCCGATGGCTGTTTGTCGGGCACGCGACAGATTAAGAATGCACAGATGGCTCATGGCTGTTTCTCCTTTGTGCAGTGTTTTAGTGAAAGCATATCACCAGTTGGCAGGCGCAGGCAAATCCTGTGCCTCTTCGCCCAGCACTTCTGCGCACTAACAAATTTTTCTTTCGGCAGCCGGTGGGTATCCCCCATAGAAAGCCACCCTTTAACCGCATTGACAGGTGTACAAAGGATGTGCTACGATGCTTGTACCAGCTGTCCGAGGTGGGGATGATGCGCACGGTATGCATATTACTGATAGCGCTTTGCATGATGGGCAGTACGTGCTATACGTACGCCTCCGAGGATTATCCACCCGCCCGATGGGTTCCTGCCTACTCGGGCAACTACACTACTTCCAATCGCCCCAGCACCTACCCGATATGGTACGTCATCGTACACGTGGTGCAGGGATCGTATAACGGCTGCATCTCGTGGTTCCAAAACCCCAGCTCGCGGGTCAGTGCGCACTACGTGATTCGTTCTTCCGATGGCGAGGTCACACAGATGGTGCGCCACAAAGACATCGCCTGGCACGCAGGCAACTGGTGGTATAACTGCCGCTCCATCGGCATTGAACACGAAGGCTGGGTGGATGACCCGAAGTGGTTCACGTATGCCATGTACTACTCCTCCGCCGCACTGGTACGCCATATCTGCCGCACCTATGGCATCCCGCGCACCCGTAGCTATATCCTCGGACACGTGGAAGTGCCCAATGCGACGCATACCGATCCCGGTCCGAACTGGGATTGGGATTTCTATATGCAGATGATTCAGTCTTCTGCGATACTGGAAGAGGCGTCCGTGCCATTGACCCTGCGCCCGGGAGAGGTTGCCGCGGCACGTCTGAGCTTCCGCAACACAGGCGACATCACCTGGCAACCGACAGGGGCGAACCCGGTACGTCTGGGCACTCAGAACCCACGAGACCGCTTCAGCCCCTTCTACACAGCGCGCACATGGATCTCGCCCAACCGTCCCGCGTCGGTGTCGGCGGTCACTCCCCCTGAAGCTTACGGTCATTTTGACTTTTCTCTCACCGCTCCCGAACGCTACGGCGCCTACGAGGAGAGCTATCAGCTGGTGCGGGAAGGAGTCACATGGTTTGGTCCGATAGTCACCTTCCGCATTGACGTGGTGCCCTGGGACATCGTCCTCGATAACGTCAGCGAGAACTTCAGCGTGTGGGGTACCTGGAACACCGGTACGACCGCCCCCGGCAAATACGGTGCGGATTACCGCTGGACTAGCACAAATCCTAACAGCACCGCCTGGGCGCGATGGTATCTCAACGTGCCGAAGGACGGTTATTATGATGTATACGCCTGGTGGAGCCAGGGTTCCAACCGCAGTACCGCCGCCCAATATGAAATCGTGCATCGTGCAGGTAAGACCGTGAAGGTGGTCAACCAGCAGAAAAACGGCGGGAAGTGGAACTGGCTGGGGCGATACCAGTTCGTGCGCGGCACCGGCTTTGTGTACCTGCGCCCTAAAGCGCCGTCAGGATATGTGGTGATTGCAGATGCGGTGCGTATTGTTGGTCCCATGAACCCGGCGAGGCGATAGGAGGAAAGCCATGCGCCGGTTACTGCTCCTTGCTCTGTGTTTTACGCTGTGCGTGCACGCGCGGGCTCACGACTGGCAAAGGGACGTTCGTCTGCAGAAGCCGGTCACCCTGCGGCTCCCGAATGCCCTGCTGGATGAAGTGGCACAGCATCTGAGCAACCAGACGGAGGTCACCTTCACGATAGACCCCTCCCTGAAAGGGGAGAAAGTCACTCTTTTCATCACCCAAAAGCCGGCCTGGCAGGTGCTCGACAAAATGGTCAGCCTGTTGGGGCTGAAATGTCAACCCCAGGGTGAAGGCTATGTGCTGTTACCTGATCCCATCCTGCGCCAACAGGAGCAAGCGGCGGCAGAATGGGAGTATCGCGCCACCCGGCGCGAAGCGGAAAAAAACCTGCGCACCTGGGCACAACTGGTCCGGGCAGACTTTCCCGTCTACGCCACACGGGCACTGGATATCGAGAACGAGATGACCAAACTGGAAAAGGAGAAGCCAGCCGGCTGGCAGGACCGACGTGCATCTCTTGCAGAGCAATTCCAGCAGGTGCTACAGATTGCCCTGTGGCATCGTTATCTGGCAGGGTGGTTATACCGTCAGTTTCCCTCCAGTGTGTGGCGTCGGCTGTGGAACGGCGAGACCATCTGGTTCTCCACACTGCCGACCCAAGGTACGCTTCCTCTGCCTGTGGACGCACTGCGCTGGAAAGCCTACCCCGCAGGTACCGTACCACGCTCCATGCGCTTCGGAATCTGCCTGGACGAAACCAGACAGGAGCTGGTATTCCTTGCAGCGACCTGGTCCGACGACAATGCTGCCGAGCCAGAGATGGAAGTATACACTCATCCGGTTTCCCCTGATGCAGAAGACAAGCCTTCCCTGCAGATGCGCTGGGAAAAGTGGAGCACATCTCCCGAAGAATTCGGTCGGTTCCAACAGAAGATCCAGTCCTCACAGTTGCTCCTCGCGCCGCCAGCAGAACAGGCTACCGCTGCGGATTCTCTCCTCTGGATAGCGCAACAAACGGGGATGAACATTATCGCCGACGCCTTCCGGGTGCCAGTGCGACCGGTATACGAAGGCAATACGCTCGCAGAATGGCTCAGCCGTTTTACTACAGAGGAACCGGGCTATGTGCGTATCGAGGGAGGGTGGCTGCTTTTTCGACATGCGCGCTACTGGCGTCTGCGGCAGAGCGAACTTCCTGAAACGCTGGTGCGCCAGATGGAGCAGAAGTCCGCGACAGAGGGACTTACTCTAGACGACTACGCCGCTCTTGCCTCCCGACTGACACCTGCAGGCGTTCTGCGTGCCGAGACGAGCATGGGGTACTCTTTTCGGTTTGACCCCGCTCCCCTGCAATACGCCGCGCCCGCCCTCCGCTTCTGGGCAAGCCTGACGGACGCTCAGAAGCAGCTCGCTCTGCAGAGAAAGACTGTCCCTTACACGGAGCTGACACCTGCTCAGCGCAAACTATTTCGCGAAGCGATACTGGCAAAGCTGCGCGAGCAGCCGAAGCTGATACTCCTGGATGCGCTGAATACCCCCGAAGCGCAAGCCGAAATGGCATTCGTGATAGATCGCTGGCGCGAAGGAGGATATGCGCTCGAGGGGGAGCGAGTATCCATTGCTGCCGAAAGCGCTGAGGAGATGGAGCAGCAACGCCGCCTGATACCCGATGCCCCTGCCCAGCAGCGGCAGATGGAGGCACAGCAGATGGTCTTCTATTTTGGTCTCGATGCCCAACGTTCCGTGCGATACAACCTTTCGATCCGCAGCGTATCCTCCCCGAAAGAGTAGTCCGAACAGGAACAAAAGGATTTTTCCTGCCGATGCAGGAAAAAGAAAGGAGAGCACGAAAGGTTTTACTCAAAAAAACAGATAATTCCCATTGACAAAGACATTGTTATTTTGTATATTTAGAGTAGTGAACTGAGAAACTATAGTATATTCAGTTTGTTTTGAAACACTAGCAATTGTGCACGCTCTGTACAACAAACCCTTTGTTCTCGGGAGGAGCTTCCTGTGAACGTGCAGAAACGCTGGATCTTTCTGAGCGCAGTAGCGCTGGCATTGTTAGCAGCGGTGACCGTTGTGGCGGAGAAGGGGCAGCAGAAGGACCCTCCCTATCCGCTGAGTCTCTTCGCTAAGGCGACGCCCGATGATTATATGGGCGAGAAGGACTGCGCTGAAGCAGGATGTCACTATCCGCACGCCGATAACTTCAATCGTTCCCCACACGCTCCCTTTGTGCGAAACCCAAAACTGTCCATAGATAAGCAAGGATGCGAAGCCTGTCATGGACCGGCGAACCCCCACCTCGAGGACCCCTCGAAAATCTTCAGCTACAGCCAGTCCAAGCCTGCGGACATCGCGGCGATGTGCCTGCGCTGCCATGCCGACACCATGCGCTTGTCACAATGGCATCGCACCCAACACGGGAAGGCGGACGTCGCCTGCACCGCGTGCCACCAGATTCACTGGCAGCCGCACAAAGAGCCTCCTGCACGCGGGCTGATGAACCTGGGAAGCCTGCGTTCACCGCAGACAGAGAAGGAGCCGCAACCTCGTCGCCTGTTGAAGTTTGACGATCCCATCCTGTGCAGTCAGTGCCATCAGCGTCAGGCGAATGAGTTCCGACTCAACTTCCACCATCCGGTTCCCGAACGCAGGCTGGAGTGCAGCGAATGTCATGAGGCGCACCCCAGCAAGGCGGCGCAAAAACGCTTCCGTCCCATCAAAGAGATGTGCGTCAGCTGTCACCCCGACAAAGCGGGACCGTTCACCTACGAGCACGACCCGGTTGCCGGATGGAGCGGAGAGGGATGCACCGAATGCCATCGAGCACACGGTTCGCAAAACCCCAAGCTGCTCAATGCATTCTCCAGAGGGTTGTGTACTCAGTGCCATACCGACAAATCCGCTGCGCACTATCCGGGGCGTACCTGCTGGATGGCAGGCTGCCACGTGGCTGTACATGGTTCTCACTCTGACGCGCTGCTGCGTCGCCCGTAGGGGGAGGTGAAAGCTATGGATGACAAATGGTGTGCCATCACTCGCCGGTTGCTGCATGCCCTACTTGTCGGTGGGCTGGTTGCAGGATGTGCTTGTTTCTGGACGATTGCACCCGCCCACGCACAGGTCACTCCACCGTCGGAACAGGAAACCGAGGCTCCACCGGAAACACCGGAAGCACCTCTACCGCCCCCGCCCAAGCCCGTGACGATTGACCTAGGCTGGTCGTGGTGGAATGAGAGCGGCAGCCTCGCCAAGTTTCGACAGTACGCCACTCCACCGAACAGCCGTTTCATCCGCGAGCTGCGCTACATCTCGCCCTTCTGGCGTACGGGCGACAACCTGCGCCTGCAACTGTGGAGCCCCACAGAGGATGACTACCGGCTGGAAGGCAACCTGTCGTTCGGGTTCGGCACCACACGCATCGAAGCGTGGACCACCCGCAACCGGTTTATCACACCGGTACCCGACGTTCTGCCCACCAGCGAACGCAGCGTGACCGAATCTTTCGTCAAGCAGTCGATCACCCCTGATTTCGCCGTGTTCGTACGCTACCGCCAAGATGGGCAGAACCACTATCTGGAATCCCCACGAACACCCTTGCTGCAGAACACCCGCTACTGGGACGCAGTAGCAGAAGGGCAACTGGGCAATGGGCAGGTCAGCATCGGCTACACCGACTGGCGATACTTTGACCGCACCAACACCTTCCCCGACACCGGCATGGAGCGATGGCATGCTCGCTATCTGTGGGAGGTCAATCCCGCGCTGGCTGTGGAAGGCACGGTTGCCCGCATGGAACTGCGCCAGCAGGATCGCCCGAACAGCCGCATGGACACCTTCCAGCTGGCGAACGACATTGCGCTGAACACATCCACCGAGCTGGCTCTGTCGTTCCGACGGGATCAGATAGCGTTGCCGGTGGTGCAGAACGCTTATGTTCGGGAACGCCGTAGCACCAGTGCGCTGCTTATCCATCGCTGGAATCGGTGGAACCTGCAGGTGGGTGTACGCGAGCGTGAGGCAGAGCGAGTACGCGCTGACCACACTTTCGTGGATGTGCCGCGCTGGTGGACGGTGGAGGGCAGACTGTGGGGCAGGCTCAGCAAGCAACTGCGTCTGACGGTGCGCGGTTGGGACGAGCATCTCAACGACCCGCCCACCATGCTCACTACCGACCCCCGCTCCCTTTACTGGGACAACAGAAGGTTCGCGCAGGTGAAGCTGGACGGAGGCACTACCGTCTGGAACGGCTACGTCACCTATACCTACCGACGATGGTCCAACGGGGTGCGGGCGGTTGCGCTCAACCTGAACGGCGTGACCCTGGGGGGCACGTGGACGCCCAGAGACGACCTCAGCCTGTTTGCGGAGTATTCCTCCGAAGTGTGGACAGCGCGTAGCGAAGTGACGCAATCGCCCACGCTGGACCATTTCGTGCCCAATAGCCGGGTCAGTACCATCGGGTTCAACTGGAACATCAATAGCCGCGCCACCATCAGCGCGAGCTACACCAACTTCGTCACCGATAACGACAACCCGCTGTTACTGCGGGACGGCAATACCGAAGGGCGGTTCTTTACGGCAAACATCAGCTACCGCTTGCCTTCGGACTACGAACTGACGCTGACCATCGCGCCGTGGAGCTATCGTGATGAGGTGGTCAGCCTGATGGATTACGATACGCATCTAGTGATGCTGTCACTCAGCGGACGATTCTAGTCCCTGTGGAAAGCCGAAGGAGGTACAGACCATGAGAAACATGAAACGTCTCACGTTCGCAAGTTTCAGCGGCGCCGTTGTTGCTGCCGTCTTGCTGCTGTACGGATGTGGCGGCGAATCGACAAAAGTCAGCACCGTATCCATTGAAGAAGCTTTCCGCACCAGCCTGCACGCCACCCGAGCGGGCAAAGTCACATGGTACAGCAAAGCCAACGGCGGTTTCGAAACGCTCACCAACATCCCTGTTCCTGAAGGATGTATGAAGTGCCATCCCGGCACCAAGGCAGATGGAACGCCTATCGACACCGCCACATACCAGCCCGGCTGTGACGACTGTCATACCAGCCCCGGTTCGCCCGTCAGCGACCAGATCTGCCTGAAGTGCCACAGCCGGCAGGCGCGTGAGATGGCGCTCTACAGCGACGCTCACCGGGCAAAGGGCTTTCGCTGCATGAGCTGCCACACCCTGGAAGATGTACACGGCGATGGCAAGCAGTATGCCTCCTGGCTGGATGAAGGTGCGGTCAAGATAAGGTGTGAGCACTGCCATCGGTCGCTGGCTGACAATCAAGCGCACAACATCCATAAAAACGATGTAGACTGCCTGGCATGCCACACCCAGTCCATTGTGTCCTGCTATAACTGCCATCTGCAGAGTGAGATTCAGGGCAAGGTGAAACGACCGCACACCCTGCTCAAGGATTACATGCTGCTGCTGCGTCGGAAGAGCACCGGCAAGGTGTATTCTGGCACCATCATGACCCTGAACTACAACGACAAAACCATCCTGGTGGTGGCGCCTTACCGTGCGCACACCATCGCCAAGAACGCCCGCAAATGCGAAGACTGCCACGACAACGCGGTCATTCGCGAGTACAACCAGACCGGCAAAATCACCCTTACCCGGTGGGACGGTTCCAAGATTGTCAACACCAAGGGTATAGTCCCTGTGCCTCCAGACTGGCAGACGGCGTTTCAGGTGGACTTTGTGGATTACACGGGTGACCCCACATCACCCACCACCGACCCCACCAAGTGGGTGTTCCTGGAGTCTGGAGCAGATTTGAAACAGATGCTGTACGCCGAACCTTTAACAAACGAGCAGTTACGGAAACTGTCTCAACCGTACCCCTCACCGTAAAAACTGTGCATCGTAAAGGAGGTCAGGTATATGCACAGAAAACGCATTCTTGGGCTGGCGAGCGTCTCGCTGGCGCTGGCGGTTGCGGTAGTGGCGCTGGGGGGATGCGGAGGCGGGGGTGGTCCGTTAATACAGCCGCCCGGCACCGGAACGCCGTCTCCTTCCTCCCGCTTCACTGAGCTGCTGCCTGCGGCGCAGAAGGACGCCAGCTACGTAGGCTCTGAACAGTGCCTGGGGTGTCACGGCGCAGGTAGTCGGCAAACAGGTGCAGAACCGGTGGCCGTTGCCTGGGCAAAAACCAAACACGCGCAAGTGAACGTGGGTTGCGAGCAGTGCCACGGTCCGGGCAGCAAGCATGTAGAGGCTCCGCTTAAGGAGAACATCCTCACCTATCCAAATGTCGCGAGCTCGGTGGTCTGTGCGCAATGCCACGGCACTATCGCCGCGCAGTACGAACAGTCGGGACATGCAGGAGCGGTAGAGACTGTTATCGAGGAGGCGGAGACCAATCCGAACGTATACGGTAAGAACTGCTTCCGCTGTCACAGTGCACCCTTCCGCACGCAGATGGTGGACAGCAAGCTCACCTATGGGCAATCGCGAGACGCCATCGATGCCGGCATCCAGGCGATGAGTGCAGACTCCATCGTGGAAATTGCGCACGCCACCCACGAAAGCGCATCCTGCGTGTCCTGCCACGATCCGCACCGCCAGACGGGCAACCTGACCTGGCAGGGCAAGGAGGTGCAGCTGCGACGCGCCGTGCTGAACACCGATACCACTGACGTGGCGCCGGGCGCTCCAGCCAAACAGCATACCACCTTCAACCAGATATGCGCCTCGTGCCATAATGGGCGTGGCGGCAACCCGTCCGATGCGTCACTGAACGCAGGTACCGCTCGCGTGAACTTCCACTACAGCAACCAGTACAACATGCTCATGGGCATCACTGGTGTGGAAGAACAGTCCGGTCCCCTGGTACGTAACACCGCTCATGCGACCGCACCCGGACAGTGCTCGCACTGCCACGTGGCGAACGCCCGTCACACCTTTACCGTGAGCTATGACACAGGTTGTTCGCCGTGCCATACGGCGGCGGATGCGGCAGCACGCGCTCAAGCCACCAAGAGCCAGGTCGAGCAGGGGCTGCTGGCGCTACGCTCGCGCCTGCAGGCATGGGCGCAGGAACAGTTTGGAGACCCTGACCTGTGGGACTATACCTCCTACATCCAGGCTCTTGGCAAGACTCCGCCGAACCAGGCGTCAGTGCCTATCGAGGTCAAGCGAGCGCGACATAACTACCGCTTCATCCTGAACGACAAGAGCATGGGCATACACAACCCGGCTTACACCCGTTACCTGCTGGAGGTCGCCAACGCCAACCTGGACAGGCTGGGAGTAGGAGCGGGCTCACGCTCAGCGAACCTGTCGCCTGCCACACGGCGTGCTATTCTGGAGGCGGACCTGCAAAGGATGAAGGAAGCGCACCACCGGGGCGCTGAGTAGCGGTTGCCAACGTGGAAGAAACCTCACCCCCTACCCCCTCTCCTTTCAGAAGGGGGAGGAGAAGGGGGTGGGGTTTGCTATTTTCACCATGATTTGCCAACAGAATTGTTCCCACTATGCACTGGAAAAGAGTTTGTCACTTACCTGCTCACCGTTTTCAGCTTTGCCAGTGAGGTTCTGATGGCACCAATCACCCCGGGTACCTTTTCGGTATTCAGCAGGCTTTCCAGCACGGGGATGGAGCTGGCAGTACCGACCCTTGCCATCGCTTCGGCAGCCACAACGCGAATGTTGGGATCGGGGTCTTCCTGCAGCAGTTTCAGCATTACCAGCTCGGCGTCGGGGGTACGCAAGTCGCTTAGTGCCCGGATAGCACTCTGACGTACGCCCAGTTCCTCGCGCTGAGCTGCCTGAAGCAACAGAGGGATTGCCTCCTTATCCCGAACAACACCCAGCGTGTATGCAGCCGCCGCGCGGATGTCAGGATATGCACTGCGCTCCAGCAGGGCACGCAAAACAGGAGCTGCTTCCACTGCTCCCATCTGCCTGAGCGCAAGGATAGCAACAAATGGAGTGTAGGTGGAGCCGCCGCTCTCCAGAGCCCGCTCTAGCGCAGCAACCAGCTCCGGCACCGCTTCCTTGCCCAGATATGGCAGGAAGTTTTGACCGCGTAGATTGCCCTCTCCTGCCTCAGCGGCTTTCAGCACCTCACGCGCCGCCTCTCGTGCGCTCATCCCCTGTGTGCGTATCTGCCAATACGCCCAGACCACATCTGGCTCATCCGGCTCTAAGGGCAGCCTCTGCGCCTGCGTATAGCCTACAAAGTTCCTGATTGCCCAGCTCAGCACAGGAAGCGAGCGACTGTCGCCCAGGCGCGCCAGAGGGCGTATCAGGAAGAAGTCTTCGGGGAAGCGTCCGCCGATACTGCGCTGGTAACGGTCTACCAGAAGGGGTACCGCCTCCTTCGCCCCGATGATGCCCAGCGCACGTGCCCCACTAATGATGCGCCAGTATACCTTCTTCCGCTCCTCATACGGAGCGTCGTGTGGTGGGTCCGGGATTTGTATCCACTCCAGCATCGCCCGTTTGTACGCTTCCTGTCCGTTCAGCCGCAAACGGATGCGCTCGATAGCCAGCCTCGCCGCGAACGCTTTGTCCTCATCTCCTTGGGACTGGCGCAGCGCAGCATACCGCTCCAGATGCGGGATAGCATCTTCTCCTCCCACGTCGCCCAGTCGTTCCACAGCATACCACTGGCAGAGCTCGTGCAGGTACTCCTCTTCAGACACCTGCCCGCTGCCTTGCAGGATAAGTGTATGCGCCTTGCCCTTCAGCTTGGCACGACAGGCATCGTCGTCCAGATATACGGTGAGTGCGAGTGGGCTCTTCTGCGACACCCTCCACATCTCGACAAGCTCCGGAGGCGGAGGGTTTTGAAGCAACACGGGACCTGCCTTCGCACGCGGGTTTGGGGTAACCTGCGCGCTCGCCGTCGCCATCAGGGCGAACACCACAGCGAACGTAGATAGTTTGTGCATCATGTCCCGTCACCTCCCGTTAGGTGAAGAGTGAGCAATCAGTAGTCCTGCCTGCCTCCGGCAGACCAATCTTGAGTGTCCAGGCTGCCCACTGTATATCCTGGCCACTCTCCCCACAGACGTGCGTGCATTTCAATGTCTGTTTGCTCAGATGCGTTGGGATTGCCTGTCCACCAGCGCTCCACCGCATAGGGGCTATTCGGGCTGAAGTGAAAATCCCCACTATGTAGCTGCTCGTAGAAGTCCGCTACAGAATCCCCATCTGCATCCCACGGAGCATTTGCTGGGAACCAGTACCCCGGGCCGCCGATCTCTATTTCGCTGAAGCCTGCCCAGTTGTACGCCTGTAGCCACAGGTCCCGATGAGCTAGTTCATGTGTAACTGCGTTAGCAACTCTGTCGATGCCTCCCGCCAACACCCCGTATTGGCTTCTTACCGGATTGGCGTCCGTATAGAGGGTAACCGTTGGATGCTCGAAAATGTACACTTTTCCTCGGTACTCTTGCTCGTACTGATGTCCGGGTGGGGCAAATACCCCTGCCCAATCGAACACAGCCAAGGCATTGGGAACGGAGCCAAACGGGCGAGGGGCAAAGTTGACAACATAATACCAGCCTACCCCTCCGGTACCCCTTTCGTTAAAGCGAGGAATGACGTTTCCCCAATGCCCCGGACGGTCATCAAACCAGTTGGAGGGATCATACACTCCCCCCGAGATACCACGCTCTGTGGACGCCCACTCGTCACGGCGGAGCTTGTCAAAAGCCAGAATGCGAGTGCGTGCTTTCCGGTCCCGCCGCTCAGGCACAGGGGGGTTGGTAGGAGGACCGGTCCACCCGAACACAGCTTCCACACTGTAAGTGAATCGTCTGTGCTCCTCATCGGTTGAGATGGTAACCGTGGTGTAGGGAAGCGAGGTACCACTGCCCCAAGGCGTTGTGCATGTGGTTTCTTTTAGGTGCCAATTCGCAGCTACCCGCAGATTCATGCTGACCTGAAGCTGAATCCTGTCGGCTTCTCTCCAACCCGAAGTAATTGCGGAGGAAACTGCTTCGCCACCGCTGGTTATGGAGCGAATACTTATCGAGCCGATAGTTGAATGGCTTACGAGATAGATAGTAAAATCGAGTTCCTGAGGCGGGTCGCGGCGGGACACATCGGGGTTTTCGTCATGCACAGTGCATCGGATGGTGACAGGACAGGGTTCCTGCTCACCCGGAGCCAGAGTACGCGGTGAGTAATAAGCCATCAATTTGCCGTCCGAAGTAACGAAAGACATCCCTTGAAGATTACCAGCGTTTTGGGGATGGATACTCCATTCCGCTCTGAAACTGGATGGGAGTTCCCGCTCTCGATTCCTGAGCTCCATAGTGCGGTCTGCGGAACGGTAGATGACATTATCATAGTCCTCCACGTATACCGCTATCTCTATAGAGCCGCTAGCCCTGCCATCCGTGAACTGGTCACCATTTGCGGGTTCGACCAGCACAAGCCGTATCGGTGTTCCCGGCTCGTAAGCCATTTGGGAGTATCCCTGAGAACTCAGGAAATGCAGAACGCCTGCGACATGGATTGTCCACGACCCCGATTGTGGTAACCGCATCACAAACGGTTCTCCGGCAATTGCTTCCATCCAGTAGACTATCTGGTTAGGGGCGTCTTCGCGTAACGCCTCGATCCGGACCATCTGCGGTTGCCCTAACCATGCCTCAAGATCCACTACGCCGCTAATGGCATATCCTTCCTCCGGTGCAGGCTGCCTAGGCAACGCGGGGTCAAACGGCTCCGCACCCACTGCACCGAAATTGCGCACCACGATGCCGTAGTCAAACAGCGTCACTTCTAAATCACCATCCAAGTCAGCGCGAGGGTCCCAGTTGGGGTCATCCGGTGTGCTACCGAAGGCGTTCACCACGATGCCGAAGTCAAAGAGGGTCACTTCGTTATCGCCGTCGCAGTCGCCGTTGAGCAGGGTGATGTGCAGGTCTTGCGCTTGCAGGGGAGACAACAGCAAGCACAGACTTAAAACTGCCCAGGCGATAAGGGGGGGGGGTAGAAAAGCGTGATTTGCAAGACATCTTGAATAACCTCCCTTCGTCCATCGCCTGCTCCATAGGCTTACTTACATTATACACCTGATATACAATGTTTGTCAAGCGTTTTTAGTAAACGCGCCAGGAGATCGTTGCCAGGTGTAAAGCGGTATATGGCTACCCCACTGATTGAGCCCTGAGATATACCAGCTATCGTGGAGAAACGTGCTTCACCGCGGCCGCCACACTCAGGGCAGTGAAGTTACCCCTTGAACAGCAACTCTATCAGCCGCCAGCCTTCTTCGATGCGCAGCTTCGCCTCTTCCACTGCGCTCTCGTCGAAGGTGAGAGAGGCGCCGCGCGACAGGTCTTCGCGCGAATCGTAAAGCATGAAGGGCACTGCCCCCGCCCGATGGGTGCGGAGGGCGACAGGCGTCGCGTGGTCGGGCAATACTAACATCCGGTAGTCGTGCTCGCGTAAGCCGTCTACCAGTTGCGCTACGATATGCTCGTCTATCTGTTCCAGCGCCCAGGCTTTCGCCTCCGGGTCGCCCTGGTGTCCCGCTTCATCAGGAGCCTCTACATGAACGAACACGAAATCGTGTTTATCCAGCATCCGCAACGCCCATTCGCCGATGGCACGGTAGTCGGTGTGCAGGTAGCCGGTTGCTCCGGGCACGGCAGGCACCTCCAGCCCGGCGGCGCGTCCGATGCCTTTCACCAGGTCCACCTCGGCGACCACTGCACCGGTCACCCCGTACTGCAGCGCGAAAGAGGGCAACCGCGGAGCCAGCCCCTGTCCCCACGGCCAAATCATGTTCGCAGGAGCCTTTCCCTCATCCCGGCGGCGGCGGTTGATCGGGTGGTCATCCAGCAGGTTCAACGAGTCCTCCATCAGCCGGCGCAGCTTTTCCTCTCCCTCGCCCACCGGCAGGTGCTTTGCCCACTCCTCTCCCACGATGTCATGAGGGGGTGTACACCGCAAATCTACCGGTCCCCCATGCCACACCATCACATGCCGATAGCCCACTCCGGGGAAGAACCGCCAGTAGCGGGTGCCCAGCTTCTCATCCACCAGGCGAATGAGCGGATGGGACTCTTCGTTGCCGATGTTGCCCGCGCTGTGGTCGGTAATGCGTTCGCCGTCGGTGCTGACCAGCGAGCAGCGGAAGGCAACGTCCTCTTCCTCCAGCGAGATGCCCATCGCCAGCGCTTCCAGCGGTCCTCTGCCGGTGTAGTAGCGTCGCGGGTCATAGCCTAAAATCGCCATATTCGCCACATCGCTGCCCGGGTACATATCGGGGGGAACCGTCCACACCGCGCCAATCAATGCACGCTTTGCCAGCGTGTCCAGATGAGGAGTGTGGGCACGCATCTTGGGTGTTTTGCCGTTCCACTCCGGCAGGGGGTCATCCGCAAACCCATCTGGCACCAGCAGGATGTACTTCATGCGCAGGCGCCCTCCTCCTTATATGCCATAGTCACCGGGGTGCCCATGTTCTTTCAGCCACTCCAGCATCTCACGGATGCTGCCCGTTGCCAGCGCGATGCAGGTATCCGCGCCGCCATAGTACAGGTTGATCGTGTCTCCATCCTCTTCGATAGTGTACCCGCAAGGGAACACCACGTTGGCGACATCGCCTTCGCGCTCATAAGGCTCTTCGGGACCGAACATCCACTCATCGCTGCGCAGGATGCATCTCTCCGGAGTGTTCAGGTCGAACAGCGCGAGTCCCAGCCGGTACAGGCTACCACTGGCGGTCTGACGCACGCCATGGTACAGCATCAACCAGCCCTCGGGGGTCTCGATGACGGGCGGGGAAAGCCCTATCTTGTTGGCATCCCACCACGCCCCGCGCCGCGCCTGAAGTATCATCTTATGGCTGCCCCAGTGGCGCAGGTCGGGCGAATAGGAAACCCAGATATGCGCCCCCTGCAGGGTAATCGGACGATGAATCAACGCCCAGTATCCGCCGATACGTCGAGGCAGCAGCGCAGCATCCTTGTCTTCAGGGGGCATGATGACGCCAAAGCGTTCAAAGTGACGAAAGTCTTCCGTGAGCGCGAGCGATACGCCCGGACCTCCGCGTGAGTACGAGGTGTAGGTGACCGCATACTTGCCCAGCTCCGGCACGTACACGATGCGGGCATCCTCGATGCCCCAGATTTCCTCCGGGTGATTATCGGGGTCAGGTAGCAATGTCGGCTGCTTATCAATCTCCCAGCCATCCACGCCGTTGCGCGAGCGAGCCGCGCAAAAGTGCGAAATGCCACGCCTGTCTTCCACCCGACATAACAGCAGCGTCGTACCGTCGGGTAGCCTGGTCGCTCCCGCGTTGAAGACGGTATTGATAGGATAGGGCCAGTCGGCGGCAGTGAGTATCGGATTGCCCGGATAGCGATGTAGCAGCTCCTGGTGATGACCGTTGTTGCGCCTTACTGCGTTCATGGTTCCATCCATCGGATACTCAAAGAATGAAAATCCTCCTCTTTTACTATCGGTTAAAAACATGGTTCTTCTAGTAGTCCGTCAGACCTGCATCTCTTGATGCATTGGGTATAATACCCTACAATTCATCGCGAATCCAGATGCCCCTGCAGCCACTGCAGCAGATGCATCGTCCACCGTTTGTCCAGCCCGTCGTTGCGCACAGGGCACTGTGGCGAGTGCAGGCAGCTGGGACAGCCTTCTACACAGGAACACTCGCTCACTAATGCCGTTGCCATCCGCAGGAGACTCTCCATCTCCTCATACGCACCCCGGCTGATACCTGTGCCGCCCGGGCTGGTGTCATACAGGAAGATCGCGCTACGCCCGAAAGCAGGGTACAGCCAGGCAAAGGAGCTACCCACGTCCATGCGCTCGCAGCCACAGGTAAGCGGCACCACCGCCTGCAAAGCGTGCTCTGCGCCGTGCATCGCCATCACCCAGTCGGCGGAACGGCTCAGGGTCGTTCTATCCATATCACGAGCCAGCAGGGCAAGGATGTCCAGCACGTCTCCCCCGCGACGCGGATACCTCCCTGCTTGCAACCGGCTCCACTGCAGGATGTCGAACGCCAGCCACGCACCTTCGGTATCGTAAGACAGCTCTGGCATTGACAGTGGTTCCATATCGATTACTTCGCCACTGCGCAGATGTTTGCGACGGAACCCAATCACCTGCTCGCTCACCCGTACCTCCCCGAACCCGGCTTCTATCGCGCCCATCTGCCGGGTAGCACGAGTGCGCAGCACCTGCAGTTCCACACGCACCAGCGGCTCGGTGTAGTAATCCGCCCAGACAGGAGTAGCTATCGCCACTCGCTGAACATCGTCCAGACTTTCGATAAAATAGCTCTCCCCCTGATGCAGATAGATGGCTCCGGGATGCACCGTACGGTAGGCACGCTCCATCTCCACCCTGCCCAGCTCCATGCCGCTGGTACTCTCGCGGATAATCACCGATTCGCCCGACGCCGTGCGAATGGATATGTCGGCAGCGGGGTATCCTCCGCCGAAATAGTACCATCGCCCCTCTCGTGCGCCCAGTTTGCCTTCGCCCATCAGTTCGGCAATCGCATCCATGCAGCTCTCTGCGTCACCAAAGAGGGTATAGTCCTCAGGCTCCAGAGGCTTCTCATGTGCAGCACAGCAGAGGTGCGCCTTGAGAACAGGATGATTGGTGGGATTCAGTCGCACTTTCTCTACGGGCTGTCCGAAGAGGTATTCCGGGTGGCGCATCAGATACTGGTCCAGCGGGTCGTTTTGCGCCACCAGGATAATGACCGCTTCTCTATCGCGCCGCCCCGCCCTGCCTGCTTGCTGCCACGTGCTGGTAATACTGCCGGGGTAGCCTGCCATCACCACCACGTCCAGCCCGCCCACATCGATGCCCAATTCCAGCGCATTGGTGCTGACCACACCCAGCAGTTCGCCGCTGAAAAGCCTGCGTTCAATCTCGCGCCGTTGCTCCGGGGTATACCCCGCCCGATAGGACATCAGTCGCTGCTTTAAGTCGGGGGCGCGCCGTTCCGCCAGTTCGTGGGCATAACGCAGTATCAGCTCGGTGGTCACGCGCGCCTTCGCGAAAACCAGCGTGCTCCAGCCTGTCTCCGCCAGCGCGGTCATGATGGCGGCGCTCTCCACGTTGGTGCTCAGTCGCTCGAAGTTCTCCCCGATGATGGGCGGATTCCACAATACGAAATAACGTTGCGGACGAGGGGCACCGTCCTCCTGAATGAGCGTGCAGGGCAAACCGGTCAGCGTTTCCGCCGTTTCCTGCGGGTTGCCCACCGTGGCGGAGGTGAGGATGAACTGAGGTTTTGCTCCGTAAAACTCCGCCAGCCGGCGCAACCGACGCAACACCAGCGCCACATGCGAGCCAAACACACCGCGATAGGCGTGCATTTCATCCACTACCACGTAGCGTAGCTTGCGCAGGAAGCTCGCCCACGAGGAATGGTTGGGCAGGATGCCCACATGTAGCATGTCGGGATTGGTCAAGACGATATGTGCTCCCCGCCGGATAGATGCCCGCTCGTACTGGGGGGTGTCGCCGTCGTACACGCCGAAGCGCACCTGCGGGAACAGCCCCAGGTCGTTCAGCTTCTCCAGCTGGTCACGCGCCAGTGCCTTGGTGGGGAAAAGATAGAAGGCGGTTGTGTACGGATTGGTCAACACACCTTCCAGCACGGGCAGGTTGTAGCATAGCGTCTTGCCGGAGGCGGTTCCGCTGACCACCACCACGTTCTCGCCACGACGCGCCGCCTCCAAAGCCATCGCCTGATGGCTGTAAAGCACACCGACACCCTGCGCCCGCAGCGCACGTTCCAGCGCCTCCGGCAGCGGACGGCTAATCGTACCCGTGCGCCCAGCCGTGGCTTCGAGCAGGTGCACGTGCACTACCCGCTTGCGCACCTCCTCGTTCTGCAGGAACATCTGTAAGTACTCGGCGAGGCGCATCCCTGCCCGCTACCACCTCTTCAGTCCCGGATACGGCGCCCTGAGCGTATACACCGCGTTGGTCTCCGTCTCGGTGATAAACAGCGTGCGGTTGTCCTTGCCGCCAAACTCCACGTTGGTGGGGTTTTTGCCCCCGGCGGGGTAGCTGCGCCATACTTTGCCGTCCGGGCTGAGCACCAGTATCTTTCCTGCCCCAAACTGCGCAATCCACAGGTTACCGCGCGTGTCGAAGCGCATACCGTCCGGTCCGCCGGGCGGTGGCAGCTGGATGAACACTTCCATCCCGCCCAGCGTGCCGTCAGGACGTATCTGCCAGCGCAGGATGCGGTTGCGTGGCGATTCCGCCACATACAGCCACTTCTCATCCCGGCTCAGCGCGATGCCGTTGGGGAACTGCAACCCTTCCGCCAGCCGCTGTACTTTGCCATCCGCGTTGCGCCGATACACTGCGCCAATCGGCTTGTCCCAGGAACCTGCCGGGTCGGTGAAATACAGATTGCCCCTCGAGTCGAAGCACAGGTCGTTCGGACCCAGGAAGGGTTTACCGTCACACTCTTCTGCCATGATCTCCGCTTTGCCGTTGCGGTCAAAGCGCACGATCGCCTGACGTTTATAGTCGCACACCCACAGCGTGCCGTCTTTGGCAAAGGTGGATCCGTTGCCGCTGCCGGGCGCCTTCGCGAAGACCTCCACTCTGCCATCGGGGTACACCCGATGGATGTTGTCGCTCTGGCAGTTGACGACGTACAGATAACCCGTACTGCGCTCGTACGCGGGTCCCTCGCAGAACTGGAAACCCTCTGCCAGTTTGGTCAATTCCGGTGCTACTTGCGCCATGGCTATTCCTCCTGCCAGCAAAAGTGTGAAAATCCGTCCGGTCTTTTTCATCAGAGTCTCCCCCTCTTTCTGCAGGGAAGATATTCGCTATAGACGCCCCTTTTTGCCTGCACGCTCTGACCTGATGCGATATAATGGAGGTGGTAGTATACGCTCGCAAGGAGGAACCGACCATGTTACCCCCATTCCGAAACGAACCTGTGGTGAACTTCAGCGAGGAGGTTCACCGCCAGCGAATGCTGGAAGCATTGCATCAAGTGGAAAGCGAACTGGGCAGAGAGTATCCCCTCATCATCGGTTGCGATAGGATCACCACCTCCGACACTTTCAACTCCGTTAACCCCGCTCGTCCCTCACAGGTCATCGGACGTTTCGCCAAAGCGACCCCGGAGCTGGCGGACAGGGCGATTCGCGTCGCACACGATACTTTCCGCACATGGAGCCGCGTGCCCTACGAGGAACGTGCTCGCTATTTGCTGAAGGCGGCTGCCATCATGCGCCGACGCATCTACGAGATGGCAGCGTGGATGGTGTACGAGGTGAGCAAATCGTGGGTGGAGGCGTACGCCGATGTGGCGGAAGCAATAGACTTCATGGAGTTCTACGCCCGTGAGATGATGCGGCTGGGACCTCCTCAGCCAGTGGTAGATTATCCCGGCGAGGAGAACGAACTGCGCTACATCCCACTGGGTGTGGGAGCGGTCATCCCACCTTGGAACTTCCCCCTGGCGATACTGACGGGCATGACCACTGCTGCTGTGGTGACGGGCAACACGGTGGTACTGAAACCTGCTTCCGCCGCGCCCACCATCGCCGCCAAGTTCATGGAAATTATGCAGCAAGCTAGCCTGCCTGCAGGGGTGATCAACTTCCTGCCTGGACCGGGAAGCAGTGTGGGCGATGCCCTCGTTACCCATCCCCTCACCCGCTTCATCGCCTTCACCGGCTCTAAAGAGGTGGGCTTGCGCATTCACGAGCTGGCGGCGAAACCGCAGCCGGGGCAAATCTGGCTGAAGCGTACCATCCTGGAAATGGGGGGTAAGGACTGCATTCTCATCGACGAGGATGCCGACCTCGAATCGGCAGTAGAAGGGGTGAACTGGTCCGCCTTCGGTTTTCAGGGGCAGAAGTGCTCCGCCTGCTCGCGTCTGGTGATCCATCAGGCGGTGTACGACCGCTTCCTGGAGATGGTCGTACAGCGTGCAAAGCAGAACACCGTCGGCGACCCGGTGGACGGAAATAACTTCATGGGCGCAGTCATCGACGAAGCCGCCTTGCGCAAGATTACGGGCTACATCGAGACGGGCAAAACGGAAGGCAAACTGGTTCTGGGCGGCGAGAGACTACCGGGTGAGGGCTACTTCTTGCCTCCCACCATCTTCGCGGACGTAGACCCCAACGCCCGCATCGCACAGGAGGAGATATTCGGACCGGTGCTGGCGGTCATCAAGGCACGAGACTTCGACCATGCGCTGCAAATCGCCAACGGCACAGAGTACGGCTTAACGGGTGGCGTCTACTCCAACAACCGCCGCCACCTGGAACGTGCCCGCCATGAGTTCCACGTGGGCAATCTGTACTTCAACCGCAAGATTACCGGTGCGCTGGTGGGCGTGCAACCCTTCGGCGGTTTCAACATGTCCGGCACCGACTCGAAGGCAGGCGGCAGCGACTACCTGCTGCTTTTCCTGCAGGCGAAATCCATCAGCGAACGGTGGTAGATTTTCAGCCCCCTCCTGTCTGGAGGGGGCGTTTCCCGCATGACAGCACACCGTGCCATGCATGAGCTGCAGCGAATGGGGCTGGTAGAAAGGAAGCGACGCAGCGGTACAGTTGTCACTTCGGTGATAGTGAGTTCTGCGTTTCGCCCCGCGGAGCGTATGACCTGGTCAAACTGTCTAACGCCATTCCGCCCGCATACCGATAGGAGCAGAAAAGGGGGATAGTCTACACGGCTATCCCCTGAGGAGGAGAGCAACGATGCGCAAAGAGATCTCGCCTGCTGTAGCGGTGATCGTCATCGTGGTGATACTGGTTCTTGTCGGGGCAGTGTTCTACTGGAAGACCAAATCCCCGTCCAGTATCCCCAGTGCGGAAGGCGGTCCGCCGCCTGACGTGCAGAGAAGGATACAGATGGGCGCTGGTTCGCCAACTGCACCCCCCGCGCCGACCAGGTAGTTCACCCACAACTTTGCAGAGGAACCTCTCCTGAAAGGCACAGCCAGCAGGAGAGGTTTCGCGTTTCCTCAGGAATGAGATATTACCAACACGCCACAGCAGCCACAGGCAAACGGGGCAATAGCCCCGCTTGCCCGCTCACTGACTCCTGCGGAAACCGGGCTACACGGACATCACAGCTGGTTTCAGATCACCTTTCAGGAAGGCGTTTAAGGCTTCATCCACTGAGGTGAGCTCTGTCAGATACAGCTTCTTGCCCGCTGCGGCCAGGTTGCGTATCATTCCCGGTCCTGCACCACGAGCAATCACTGCGTCGCAGTCCTGAATCGTTGTCACGACCGCTATACCGTGTCCGGCTCCTTGCCCGTGTCCGTGCCGGTGCTCCGCTTCTCCCTCTTCGCCACAGCAACCGTGACCATGACGGTGCCCGTGTCCGCCGGTTTCTGCTCCATGGCGCATCTGCAGGCGTGCGCCTCTTGCCGGCACGGATTCGGTCACAGGGCGATAAGTACTCTCTTTCACCTCTTCGCCCACGACTTCCGCGACGACGAAACCTTGCGCCCGTCCCAGATGATAGGCGACCGTTTTCCCGTTATTGGATGCGACAGTAACTTTCATTGCTTTCCCTCCTTTATAGCGTTATAGGTTTGAACGAACTGGTTCATCTCGTTACACCACTGGCGAATAACCTCTAGCCAGTCTTCTAGCAGAGCTTCGCCCTCTTCGGTCAGAACGTAACTTCTTCTGGCAGCTCCAGCCTCTGCCAGTACCCATTCGGAGCGCAATGCCCCTATGGATTCCAGATGACGCAACACCCGATACACCGCGCCGGGCTCCAGAGACCCACCTGCCAGAGCATACTCGCGCACGTGACGGGTGATTTCATAGCCGTGTGTGCCCGGATACCGTTTCAGTACCAGCAGCACCACAGGCTCTATCAGGCGTGACAGTCTCTCGGGGCGACAACGACAGGGTTCGCCTTCCCCATGATGTCCTCTGCAGAAACCTCTCCGCATTATTATCACCTCTTATATAAGTGTTTGAAACACTTATATGATACCACAAAATAACGGATTGTCAAGGCTTGGAAAGGCATTACCTGTGAATCATTTGCCGAAGCAGGGATATTAATCCATCCAGCACCGTAACCAAGCCGACCGCCGCAAGCACGAACAGGGCGAACAATGCCAGAAAACAACCCCAATCGGTCCTTCGAGATACCAGTAGCAACCTGCCATCGCGGGGAACCGAAGCTGCCAGTACACCTCAGCCAGTTTGGACCGAAGGGACAGGTCATCGGGGTACTGCTGCACCAACCCATGAAGGCGGTCGCGAGCCTTGCCCAGGTTCCCCGCAGCGATGTCCTCTTCAACGCGCCTCAATGTCTCTTGCTTTGCCATTCACCTCAAGGGCTAAAATCTTGTCTCCTATATCAGCCCCATCTCCTTGCCCACTTTGGCGAAAGCTTCCAGTGCATCGTCCAGGTCCTTGCGGGTATGCACCGCAGAGGGCATCGTGCGGATGCGTGCCTTACCTCTCGGCACGGTGGGGTACACAATACCGAGTGCGAACACCCCCTCCTCAAACAACCGCTGCTGCATCTTCTGTGCCTTCTCCTCTTCGCCGATGTAGATGGGGGTGATAGGCGTCTCACTACCCATCGTGTCGAACCCCAGTTTCTGCAGGTTCTCCTTCCAGTAGCGGGTGTTGTCCCACAGCCGCTTCATCGGTTCGGGGTCGGTCATCAGGATGTCCACCGCCGCAATCAGCGCAGCAACTACCGCCGGCGGGTGGGCGGTGCTGAACAGATAGGGGCGTCCGCGGTTGATCAGCCACTCCTTGAGCAGGCGCGATCCGGCAATGTATCCCCCGATGACGCCAAACGCTTTGGAGAGCGTACCCAGCTGGATGTCCACGCGCCCGTACAGCCCAAAGTGTGAGGTGGTTCCCGAACCGTGTTCGCCCAGCACACCGCTGGCGTGGGCGTCGTCCACCATCACCAGTGCGTCGTACTTCTCCGCCAGCGCCACGATGTCGGGCAGGGGCGCAATGTCGCCATCCATGCTGAACACGCCGTCGGTGATAATCATGCGCTTTTTGAAGTGCCCGCACCGCTTGAGAATCTCTTCCAGATGGTTCATATCCTTGTGGCGGTACACATAGCCTTCACTCTTCTTGTATGCCGCACCGCTCAGACGAACGCCATCAATGATGCTGGCATGGTTCAGCTCGTCGGAGATAATCACGTCCCCTTCCTGCATCACCGCGGGGATGGTGCCCGAGTTCGCTGCAAACCCCGATTGAAATACCAGCACCGCTTCCGTCTTCTTGAACTGTGCCAGCTTCTGCTCCAGCTCCTCATGAAGGCTCATGGTTCCGCCAATCCAGCGCACCGCGCCTGCACCCACACCCCACTTCTCTATCGCCTCCATAGCCGCTTGTTTCATGCGCGGATGGGTGCACAAGCCCAGATAGTTGTTGGAGGACATGTTCACGACCTCTTTGCCGTTGAGCAACACCCGTCCTCCGGGCGCGCTCTGCAGGATGGGCGGAACCTTGTAGAGATGCTGGCGTTTTAGTTCCTCCAGCTGCTCCTGTAGCCAGCTCTGCAGGGTCTGGTTCATCTTCGCCTTCCCTCCTGTTCACCGTCTTCCAAACATACTGTAACGCACCATAAGGCGAAAGTCAATGGTGGTAGGAGGGTGTTCGAAAAATCCTCTGGCATCCCTCTGGAGGGCGAGGCTCCCGCCGAGTCGTATCTTGGTGAGGGAGCGTGGCGACCGAAGCAATCCCTTGTGTGCGCAGGGGATTGGTTCGCGACTTCCAGTCGCCGGGTGGTCTCTCACCACATCGAGCCTTGACAGAGTATCTGTGAAACCACAACGGCTAAAGCCGCCCCTTTCTTTGCCGTCTATCAGCCCAGCGCAAGCAACGCTTCGTCTGTGCGGGACAGCTCTAGCCGTTTATACCGGAGAGGGCAATTGCCATCCTTAACGCTTGACGTACTGGAAGGCACGGCGTGCACGTTTGCGTCCGTACTTCTTGCGCTCCTTGACGCGCGGGTCACGTGTCACAATACCCAGCTGGCGCAGGGTAGGACGCAGTTCCGGCTTCGCCTGTATCAGCGCACGGGCAATGCCCATCCGCACCGCGCCAGCGTGTCCACTGATACCGCCTCCCTTGCAGTAGGCGATGACATCGAACTGTCCTTCGGTGTTGGTAACGGCGAAGGGCTGATTGACCATCGCCTCCAGAGTGAACCTGCCCAGATACTCGCGCGCGGGCTTGCCGTTGATGGTGATGTTGCCCGTGCCCGGCATCAGCCAGACCCGCGCGACCGCCGTTTTGCGGCGACCGGTTGCATAATAGCGTACCTGCTCTTCTGCCATAGTCCCCCTCGCTAAATCTGAATCTCCAGTGGCTTCGGCTGTTGTGCCTCGTGGGGATGCTCCGGACCGGCGTACACCTTCAGCTTGCGAATCATCGCCGCACCGAGTTTGTTGTGGGGCAGCATCCCTTTCACTGCGCGGCGGATCGCCCGTTCCGGCTTCGTGGCGATCAGCTTGCCCCGCGATATAGACCTCAGTCCGCCGGGCCACATCGTATGCCAGTAGATGAGCTCCTCATCCTTGTGACCGGTCAACTTCACCTTGCTGGCATTGACGACTATCACGAAGTCGCCTGTGTCCAGATGTGGGGCGAAGAGAGGCTTATGCTTACCGCGCAGAATCTTCGCCACCTCCGCCGCCAGACGCCCCAGCGGCTTGTCCGTCGCATCCACTACGAACCACTCTCGTTTGATGTCTGATGGCTTCGTCGAATAGGTTTTCATGGTCATAGTCCTCTACCCGCCACTCCGTTCGTTTCTCCGAAGAGTGCTCTTGTCATAATTCACTCGTACCAGACACAATCCGTGTGCCGGTACATGAAAGCCCGCTTTGTCTCTGGTGCCGCTTTGCAGCAGCTGCTCTATCGTCTCGGGGGCGCGCTTGCCCAGACCGACCTCTATCAGCGTGCCCATGATGGCGCGCACCATACCCTGCAGGAAACCGTTGGCTTCAATGCACAGCCAAACCAGCGGCAAGCGTGCCTGCAGATGAGCTTGGTACACCTCTCGCATAGTATTGCGATATCGCCCCACCTCCGAGGCAAAAGCAGCGAAATCATGCTTGCCTATCAGGTATCTTGCCCCTTCCTGCATGGCCTCTATATCCAGAGGCTGGCTCACGCGATAGGCATACCGCTCCAGCAGGGCAGAACGCACCGGGTGATTCCATATCGTATAGCGATACACCCGTGAACGGGCGCTGTATCGCGCGTGGAAGCTCTCATCCGCTTCCCATGCCCGGCGCGCCGCAATGTCTCTGGGCAACACGCTGTTTAACGCTGCCGGCACTCTCTCCACCGGAATACGGCACGTCGTCCGAAAATGCACCACCTGTCCGGTAGCATGTGCACCGGCGTCTGTTCGGCTTGCACCGATAACAGGTACCGACTCTTTGGTTATCCTCTGCACCGCTCGGCAGAGCTCTGCCTGCACGGTGCGTTTGCCACGCTGTATCTGAAAGCCTGCAAAGTCCGTGCCATCATATTCGATGACCACGGCAATGGTACGCATAGACCGAGCTCACTGGATAAGCTCCAGCAGCACCAGCATCGCGCCGTCGCCTCGACGGTTCCCCAGTCGGACAATGCGTGTGTATCCACCGTTGCGACTGGCATAACGCGGAGCGATTTCATCGAACACCCGCTTTACCAGGCTCTCCGACTTCAAGATGCGCCGAGCCAGCCGCCGCGAGTGCAGGTCGTTCCGCTTCGCGAGCGTGATAATTTTCTCGGCGATGGAACGCACCTCTTTGGCGCGCGTATCGGTAGTGCGAATGGCTTCATGGATAAACAACTGCTGCGTCAGCCCGTGCAGCAAAGCACGACGCTGGTCGCTGGGCAGTCCCAGTTTACGATGACCAACCAGGTGTCGCATAAGTCACTCCTTGCCTTCGTCTTCCTCTTTCTCCTCTTTGTGCGCTTCGGCAGCAGCTGCCGCCAGCTCCTTCGTCACCTGCTCCAGGTCCTCACCTCGCAGGGTGAGACCGAGCTGCGCCAGTTTTTCCCGCACCTCGTACAGTGACCTCTTTCCGAAATTGCGGATGCTCATTAGCTCGCTCTGGGTACGGTGCACCAGGTCGCGCACACTGCTGATCCCCGCCCGTTTCAGGCAGTTATAGGTACGCACCGAGAAATCAAGCTCTTCCACCCGTACATCCGGCACGTTGGCAGGTAGCAACACGTTCTCTGGCGGCAATGGCAGAGAAGCACTGGCATCCATGCGCACGAACATGTCCATGAAGTCGCGCAGAATCCGTGCGGAATCCTGCAAAGCGTGCACTGGATAGATCGTGCCGTTCGTCCATATCTCCAGTGTCAGCCGCTCCAGGTCGGTCTTAAAACCAACGCGCGTGGACTCCACAATATAGTTCACCTTGCGCACCGGCGAGAACATCGCACCGATAGGTATCACTCCGATGGTCTTCGCCAGAGAATCGGGCAAGGTCACCTTCTCCGGTGCGACATAGCCTCGTCCCCGCTGCACATACAGGTCCATCCGCAGAGTTGCCCCCTCCTCGCTGATGGTCGCCAGGTAGACCTCCGGATTAGCAATCTCCACGTCGTTGGGGCAACGTACATCTGCGCCGGTCACCACGCCCGGTCCACGCGCGTCCACAGTCAGGGTGATCACTTCGTTGGGTCTGCCACCCCCCGGAGCACGCACTGCCAGCTCCTTGATGTTCAAAATGAGCTCGGTGGTGTCTTCCTTCACGCCGGGAATGGTGGAGAACTCATGAAGCACTTTCTCCACCTTGATGGCAGTGACTGCTGCTCCCGGAATAGATGACAGCAGCACTCGCCGCAGGGCATTGCCCAGCGTGGTAGCGAACCCCCTCTCCAGAGGTTCCACGACAAATTTGCCATAGGTGCCGCTCTGCTCGATAGATTCGATGCGCGGCAAGGAAAATGGTTCTGCCATCGTTCGGACTCTCTGCCTCCTTACGGCATTTTGTCCATCTCGCCCCGGCTATCGGCGTCCACCGCGCGCCTTTCCTTTCCTTCTCAGCGCACCGCGAACACCAGAATGCCTTTATCGCGAGTAGAATTCGATAATCATCTGCTCTTCGACATCGGTATCAATCTGCTCACGGGTCGGACGTGCAACCACTCGCCCCATCAGCGTGCTCGTGTCGAAGGTCAACCAGTCGGGGATATGTGCTCCCCGCTTCGCCAGGTTACTGCGTATCGGTTCGGAGTCGCGCTTGCCCTGCGCGACGGATACCTCGTCGCCCGGACGCAGCTGGTATGAGGGAATGTTGACCTGCCGCCCGTTGACGGTAAAGAAACCGTGAGAAACCAGCTGCCGCGCTTGATCGCGAGAAACCGCCAACCCCAGCCGATACACCACGTTGTCCAGTCGCATCTCCAGCAGCTGCAGCAGGTTTTCTCCCGCCACGCCCGGGCGGCGGATGGCTTCGTCCACGTACGTGCGGAACGGACGTTCTTCCATGCGGTAAATGCGCCGCAGCTTCTGTTTCTCGCGCAACTGCTTGCCATAGTCAGTCAGTTTCTTGCTCACCGCCATGGCGCCATGCTGCCCTGGCGGCTTGCGACGGCTCTCACGCTCGATAGCGCACTTTTTCGTATAGCACCGTTCGCCCTTGAGGAACAGCTTGACGCCCTCGCGGCGACACAAACGACACTTCGGTGATGCAATACCCATCGAATGAAACTCCTCCTGCTCCTTTACACCCGGCGTCGTTTGGGCGGACGACAGCCATTATGAGGTACCGGTGTCACGTCCTTGATAGAGAGAATGTCCAGCCCGACTGCCTGCAAGGCACGGATAGCGGTCTCACGCCCGGGACCGGGACCCTTGACCTCCACATCTACCTTGCGCACTCCGTGCTCCATCGCCTTCCGGGCACAATCCTCCGCTGCCATCTGTGCCGCGAAGGGGGTACCCTTGCGTGCACCTTTGAAACCCACTACTCCTGCGCTCGACCAGGAAATCACGTTGCCCTTGACATCCGTAATCGCCACTATCGTGTTATTAAAGGTGGACTGGATATGCGCAACACCGTGAACAATGTTCTTCTTCGGTTTTGCCTTTTGTCGCGTGGTAACGGCTTTTCTTGCCATCTCCTGATGCCTCCCCGATTACTTCTTCTTTCGCTTGGTACCCACGGTGCGGCGCGGACCTTTGCGAGTGCGCGCATTGGTGCGCGTGCGCTGACCTCGCACCGGCAATCCACGTCGGTGCCTCAAACCACGATAGCAGCCTATCTCGATAAGGCGACGGATGTTCTGCTGCACCTCACGACGCAGTTCACCCTCCACGCGATAGTCGCGGTCGATGACCTCGCGCAGACGGCTGATCTCGCCCTCCGTGAGCTGACGCACGCGCGTCGAAGGGTCTATCCCACACTGTGCCAGTATCTTGCGCGCGCTCGACAGCCCAATGCCGTAGATGTACGGCAGGGCATACTCGATCTTCTTATCTCGCGGCAAATCTACACCAGCAATGCGTGCCAACGTACTGCCTCCTTACCCCTGACGCTGCTTGTGTTTCGGGTTCTTCTTGCAGATGACCCGAACCACACCCCTGCGCCGTATGATTTTGCAATCGTTGCAGATTTTTTTCACTGACGCTCTGACTTTCATGCTCCAGAACTCCTTCTACCCACCCTGCCACGGGTTGCAACCCGCGACCTTTTGCAGCATATCGTCCGTTCATACACCCAAAGGACACGCAAACATCTATTATACCGAAAGTCTACCCCTTTCGGCAAGTGCTCCGCTTCCTGCAACCGGGCGACCACGCGCTATTTGTAGCGATAGATAATCCGCCCGCGAGTCAGGTCGTAGGGCGACAGTTCCACCAGCACCCGGTCCCCGGGCAAGATTTTGATAAAGTGCATCCGCATCTTGCCGGAAACATGTGCCAGCACAATGTGTCCCTCCTGAATCTGCACGCGAAACATCGCGTTCGGCAGGGTCTCCACCACTGTGCCTTCTACCTGCAGCCCTTTCTCCTTCTCGACAGGCTCCTTCTTCTTAGCCATAGCCTCTATCCCCACCCGCTCAACGGGTGTGTGCTCACTCTACCGTAAGGATGAGCGGACCCTTACGAGTAATGGCTACTGTATGCTCAAAGTGAGCAGAGAGCTTGCCGTCCTCTGTCACTATGGTCCATTTATCCGACAAGCAGAACACCTGCGATTTACCCTGATTCACCATCGGCTCAATCGCCAGCGTCATCCCTTCACGGAGCACCGGTCCGGTACCCGGCTTTCCGTAGTTTGGCACCGGAGGGTCTTCGTGTATCTTCTTGCCCACGCCATGCCCCACCAGTTCACGCACTACCGAGTAGCCATGCCGCTCCACAAACTTCTGGATGGCGGAAGCGATATCCCCGATGCGCTTTCCCACCTGCGCCTGGTCTATCCCCACGTACAGCGCCTGGCGCGTGATATCCAGCAGCCTTTGAGCTTCCGGTGTGATTTCACCAACGGGCACGGTCACAGCGGCATCGGCATAATAGCCGTCCAGTTCCACGCCCATATCGATGCTCAGGATGTCTCCCGGCATCAGCACCCGGTTCGACGGCAGTCCATGCACCACCTGGTGGTTCACCGAAGTGCAGATATGCGCAGGATAGCCCATATAACCCTTAAACGCCGCACGTGCCCCCGCTTCTTTCGCCAGAATAGCTGCCAGAGCATCCAAATCCGCTGTCGTGGTCACGCCAGGCGTTATCGATTCGCTGAGCGTGCGCAGAATTCTCGCCAGCACCTTGCCCGCGGCGCGTATCTTCTCTATCTCTGCCGGACTCTTGAGAATAATCATCCGCCTGCCAAGCACTGTCGCCAGCGACGCGAGACCGCCTCCTTGACCAAACGATAGACCTCATCGACCGCACCGCTGGCATCGATGCGTTCGAGCATGGCTCGCTGCTCATAAAAGGCGACCAGGGGTTCGGTTTGCTTATGGTACACCTCGAGGCGATTCCGAATAGCCTCCGGGGTGTCGTCAGGACGCACCACCAGATCCGCCCCACACCGGTCGCAACGCCCTTCCACCTTCGGCGGCATGGTGACGATATGATAGTTGGCTCCACACTGAGGACAGTTTCGCCTGCCGCCCAGACGCTGCTGCACCACTTCTTCCGAAGCTTCCAAATAGAGCACTCCACACAGCTGCCAGCAATGTCTTGCCAGTAATGTTTCGAGGATTTCTGCCTGCCGTACCGTGCGTGGGAAACCATCCAGTATCACGCCGTTGCCCGTATCCCCCCGCACCAATCGTTCCTGCAGCACCGCCGCTACCACATCATCAGGCACCAGATCGCCGCGCGTCACGTAGCCCTGCACGGTTTTGCCCAGTTCGGTGCCTGCTCGCATCGCTTCTCGCAGCAGCTCACCCGTGCTGATCTGCACAAATCCGAAATCCTTCTGCAGTTGTTCCGCCTGAGTACCTTTTCCGGCACCAGGGGCACCCAAAAGTATCCATATCATCGATCTTCTCCCACTCCTATCGGCTGCCCAGTTGTACGGCTGTCCCCTCCACCTTTCTCAGTGAGAAAGCTATTCGCGCAGGAAGCCTTCGTAGTTGCGCATCAGCATCTGTGCCTCGATGCTCTGCATCGTGTCCAGCGCTACTCCCACCACGATGAGCAGGGAGGTACCACCCACCAGCGAGAAAGTCCCCAACGACACTCCCGTAATCCACGGGGTAATGTACTGTATCACCGCTACCGCCGCCAGGAACAACGCTCCCGCAAAGGTAATACGCGATACCACTTTGTCCAGATAGTCCGCCGTCGGTTTGCCGGGGCGGATACCGGGGATATAACTGCCGTACTTCTTCAGGTTGTCCGCGATGTCGTTCACGTCAAACTGCACCGCAGTGTAGAAGTAAGTGAAAATCACGATGACAACCGCGTACAGCAGCAAAGCAAGGCCGTTATCTCCCGGAGCTAACCACTGTGCCGCCAGCTTCAGGTAATACACCCATCCGGTATCGCCCGGAATGGCGGTAGCGATAGTCATCGGCAGCAACATCAGCGAGATGGCGAAGATAATCGGAATCACGCCCGCCATCGCGATCTTGAGAGGCAGGAACGAGCTGTGTCCGCCCACCTGCCGCATCCCCACAATGCGCCGTGCGTGCTGGATAGGAATCTTGCGCTGCGCCTGGGTGACGTACACAATCCCCACAATGGTGCCCAGGAACACGATCGTCAGCAGGATCAGGCTGATCCATGCCTGCTGCAACGAGGTGGACTCCCACACTTTGGACAGCTGCCAGGGCAGGCTCGCCGTAATGCTGGCGAAGATAATGAGCGAAACGCCGTTGCCCACACCCTTGTCGGTAATCTGCTCGCCTAACCACAGCAGGAACATGGTGCCTGCCGTCAGCACTGTTGCGGTCACTAACAGCTGCCACCAGTTGGCGGTGAGGATCTGCGAGCGCACCAGCGTGATGCTGATACCCAGCGACTGCAGGAACGCCAGCGCTACGGTCAGATAGCGGGTGCGCTTGGCAATCTCTTTGCGCCCTGTCTCACCCTCTTTTTGCAGCTCCTTCCATTGGGGAATCGCCGCCACCAGCAGCTGCATAATGATCGAGGCATTGATGTAGGGCACAATGCCCATCGCAAAGATGGTGAACTTGCGCAGGGCGCCGCCGGAAAACACGTCCACCAGTCCGAACACGCCTCCCTGGGCGAACAGGCGTTCCATGGCTGCATGGTCAATGCCCGGCACAGGGATGTGCAATCCCAGCGTATATACCCCGAACGCACCGAACACAAACAGGATGCGACGGCGCAGGTCGGGTAACTTCCATGCTGCTACCAGCGTCTCAAGCATGATTAAATCGCCTCCACACTGCCTCCCGCAGCGGTAATCTTCTGCTCGGCAGATTTGCTGAACTTATGGGCACGCACGGTGAGCGCTTTGGTGAGTTCGCCCTCACCGAGTACTTTCAATCCGTCTTTTTCCAGCTTCTTGATAATCCGGCGCTCCAGCAGCAGCTCGGGGGTGACCACATCACCCGCCTCAAAGCGCTCCTCCAGCAGAGCCACGTTGATAATCGTGTACTCCTTGTGGGTGGGGTTCTTGAACCCCTTCAGGCGAGGCAGGCGGCGGTGCAAGGGGGTCTGACCACCTTCAAAGGTCAACGGCACCTGGTCGCGAGCTTTCTGTCCTTTGGTGCCGCGTCCGGCGGTCTTGCCATGCCCCGAACCGATGCCTCGTCCGATGCGCTTGCGGCGATGGGTAGCGCCGGGGTTAGGTCTGAGTTCATGCAGAAACATTCGCAGCCTCCTTTGTGACCGCATTGTCAGCCACTTCTTCCACCGTCACCAGATGACTGATCTTGCGCACCATGCCCCGAATAGCCGGGTTATCAGGCTTCAGCACGCTCTGGTGCAGGCGACGCAAGCCCAGTGCTTCCACAGTGCGCTTCTGTCTTTGGCTATAGCCAATGGGGCTGCGGACGAGGGTAATCTTAAGAGCCATCTGTCGTTCCCTCCTCCTTGCCTTCCAGGTACTTGCGCATCCACGGCACTATCTGCTCTGGTTGCTTGCCGCGTATCTCTGCCACATGATCGACGCGCTTGAGCATCTGCAGCGCCTTCATCGTTGCCCACGCGACATTGATGGGATTTCTGGAGCCCAGACACTTGCCCAGCACGTCTTTGACGCCGGCGGCTTCCAGAATAGCGCGCATCGAGGTGCCCGCCACCACACCGGTACCGGGCGATGCCGGCTTCAAAATCACCGTCGACGCTCCGAACGACGTCACCACCTGATGCGGGATAGAGGTTCCCACAATGGGTACCTCGATCAATCGCTTCTTGGCGTCCTCCACGCCCTTGCGGATGGCATCGGGAATAGCGCGAGCTTTTCCCAGCCCCGCGCCGACGTGTCCCTCGCCGTCGCCGACCACGACCAGCGCGTTCCAGCTCATCGTGCGACCGCCCTTGTGTGTCTTCTGCACGCGGTTCGTCCGAATCACGCGCTCCTGCAAATTGAGTGTCTCCGCATCTATTCGTGCCATCTTTAGAACTCCAGTCCCCCTTCTCGTGCCGCATCTGCCAGCGCCTTCACGCGCCCATGATACTTGTAGCCACCGCGGTCGAACACCACGTGTCGCACTCCCGCATCGATCGCACGCTCCGCAATGAGTCGACCGACGGCTTTGGCGGCTTCGGTGTTATCGGTCTTGGGCAGAGAGTTGCGCAGAACAGGCTCCAGCGACGAGGCAGTGGCGAGAGTATGCCCCTTCTCGTCGTCTATCACCTGCGCATAGATGTACTTCAGGCTACGAAACACTACCAGGCGCGGACGCTCGGCAGTACCTCGAATCTTCTTGCGCACGCGCGCATGGCGCAGCAATCGTCCCCTTTGACGGGGGGCAACATGTTTATGCTCTATCATGGCTTACTTCCCCTTGCCTTTCCCGCCAGCTTTACCGCTCTTGCCGGCTTTACGCCGTATCTGTTCGCCTCGATATCGGATCCCCATCCCTTTGTAGGGCTCCGGTGGACGTACGCGACGGATCAGCGCCGCCTGCTGACCGACCACTTCCTTGTCAATGCCCTTGACCGTGATCAGGGGCATACGAGTATTCACATCCTGCCCCACCTCGAAGGTGATACCCGGCAGGGGCTCCAGCACCTTGGGCTGAGCGTAGCCCACGCTCAGCGAGAGCTTCTCACCCTCCTTTTGAGCGCGGTACCCCACACCCACCACCTCCAGCACCCGCTGGTAGCCCTTGGAGACGCCCTCCACCATGTTCGCAATGAGTGTGCGAGTCAAGCCGTGCAGGGCACGGTGAGTTCGCTCGTCGCTGGGACGCTCTACCAGCAGGAAACCATCTTCGCGCTTGACTATCATCTCGGCAGGTATCTTCTTGGTCAGCGTACCGAGGGGACCGGAAACGGTGATAGTGCCCGGCTCCCACTGTACGTCCACCCCCTGCGGTATGGGTATCGGTTTTTTGCCTATGCGTGACATGCTACCACACTCCTTTTCCCGGTGCGAACTCTATTTTACCACACTTCCGCCAGCACTTCGCCGCCTAAACCCAGCCGACGAGCCTGCTTGTCGGTCATGACACCGCGCGAAGTGCTGATAATAGCGGTTCCGAAGCCGAAATAGACGGGCTTCAGGTCTTTTGCCTTGCGGTACACGCGCAATCCGGGTTTGCTCACCCGGCGCAGATTCGTGATCGCGCGCTCGCGGGTTCTGCCCTGCTTCGCACCGTACTTCAAGGTGATGCGTAACCGGTTTTGAGGCTTTGCCTCAATGACCTCGTAATCCTTGATGTAGCCCTCTTCCTTGAGTATCCGGCAGATTTCTACTTTCAGCTTAGAAGCGTCCAGCTCCACGGTCTCGTGGAGTGCCATGTTCGCGTTGCGGATACGGGTTAACATATCCGCAATCGGATCGGTGACAGGCATGTTTTTCCCTCCTCTGTTTCTGTGATGGACGGTTCGCTGCGCGCCTGTCAGGCACGGCGAAGGTATCCACCCACCTTACCACGATGATTTTTTGACACCGGGCAACAGCCCGCGGTGCGCCATCTCGCGGAAGCAGATTCGGCACAAGCCGAACTTGCGGATATAGCCGCGAGGGCGACCACAGATGTTGCACCGGTGGTACTCGCGCACCTTAAACTTCTGCGGACGCCGCGCTTTGACTTTCAAGCACTCTTTTGCCACAGGTTACTCCCTCCTGATGACTCCTTACACCTTTCGTCGTCACAACCTGAAGGTTGCGACGACAGAAGGTCGCTTATTTCTCCGCCTCGGCACGCTCCTTCTTCGCGCGCTCGATAATCTGCTGGGCGATATGCGCCGGCACCTCATCATAGTGCGAGAACTCCGTAGAAAACCGCCCGCGTCCCCGCGTGATAGAGCGCAGGTCAATGGCGTATCGCACCATCTCCGCTTGCGGAACGAGGGCGGTAATCTTCTGCCTGCCGGTTCCCGCGCTTTCCGTACCCATCACGCGCCCCCGCTTGCCGTTCAGGTCGCTAATCACGTCGCCCAGAAACTCCTCGGGCACGATGATTTCCACCTTCAGCACCGGCTCCAGCAGCACCATGTTTGCTTTCGCGGCGGCGTTCTGGAACGCCAGGCTGCCCGCTATCTGGAACGCCTGGTCCGACGAGTCCACCGTGTGGTAGGAACCGTCATACACCGCACACTTCACGTTGACGACGGGGTAGCCCGCCAGCACACCCCGGCGCATGGCGTCTCGCACACCCTTCTCCACCGCCGGAATATACTGCTTCGGGATGACGCCACCCACGATGCGGTCTTCAAACAGGAACTCGCCATCGGGATACGGCTCTATCTCGATCCAGCAGTCGCCGTACTGACCGCGACCACCGGTCTGCTTCTTGTGTTTGCCCTGCGCCTGCGCCTTGCTGCGGATGGTCTCCCGGTAAGGGATGCGCAGTTCCTCAGTGGTCACCTCCGTGCCGAACTTGCGCTTCATGCGTTCGATGACCACGTCCAGATGTGATTCGCCCATGCCGGAGATCACCGTCTGCCCCGTTTCGGGGTCACGGTAGAACCGGAAGGTGGGGTCCTCTTCCGCCAACCGGCTGAGGGCAGGTCCCAGACGGTCTTCGTCCGCCTTGCTCTTGGCGCGAATAGCAATGCTGTACACCGGGCTGGGGAACTCAATACCCGGCAGCAGGACAGGTTTCGCCTTGTCGGTCAGCGTATCGCCGGTGCTGGTTTCCTGCAGTTTGGCAATCGCGCCGATGTCGCCTGCGTGCACTGCCGGCGTCGGTTCCTGTTGTTTGCCGCGCAGGAAGAAAATCTGCCCGACGCGCTCTTCCCGTTCCTTGTTGGCGTTCCAGACGTGGCTATCGGAGCGCAGCACTCCTGACATCACGCGGAAGTAGGTCAGCTTACCCACGTACGGGTCTGCCATTGTCTTGAACACGAACGCTGCCAGAGGCTCGTTGTCGTCCGGCTTGCGCGTCTCCTCCTGTCCGGTCTGTGGATGGGTACCCTTGACAGGCGGCATGTCTGCCGGCGATGGGAACTCACCGACGATGAAATCCAGGAAGGCGGTTAAGCCGTTCAGATTGCTTGCGGAACCGCATACCACAGGGATCAATTTTCCGCTGGCGATACCTTCTTTCAGTCCACGCTGGATCTCCTCGGTGGTCAGCGGCTCGCCCTCCAGATACTTGAGCGTCAGTTCGTCATCGCCCTCAGCGGCAGATTCTTCCAGCCACTCGTGATAGCGAGCCACCTGCTCTTGCAGGGATGCTGGCACCTCGCTCTCGGTCGCCTTCGCGCCTGTGCCGCGTACTGCCCGCATGGAAATCAGGTTCACGACACCTTCAAATGCCGCCTCGGCACCGATCGGCACGATTACCGGAACCACCCGCGAGCCGAACCGCTCCCGTAGCTCCTTCAAGCGCGCCTCGAAGTCTGCATTCTCGCGGTCCATCTTGCTGATGAACACCGCTCGCGCAATGCCTCGTTTCTCGATATACTCCAGGGCGATATCAAAGCCCACTTCCGGCGCGCTCTGCGCCGGTGTCACCAACACAGCGGCATCTGCCACGTGCAGCGCACCCACCATATCACCGATAAAGTCCAGGTAGCCGGGGGCGTCGATAATGTTCACCTTGTGTTCCTTCCACTCTACCGGCACCACAGAGGCGTTGATGCTAATCTTGCGCTTGATCTCATCGGCGTCAAAATCCGAGACGGTATTGCCGTCTTCCACTTTGCCCATGCGG
The DNA here is from genome assembly GCA_026003195.1 of Armatimonadota bacterium. Taxonomy (NCBI): domain Bacteria; kingdom Bacillati; phylum Armatimonadota; species Armatimonadota bacterium. Next base: position 393,863 of record BPGU01000001.1, on the reverse strand, counting down.
TCGATACCGCCGGTGAGGAACAGCAACGCCTCCGTCAGGCTGGTTTTGCCTGATCCTCCATGTCCTACGAACGCCACATTGCGTATCGCCTTGATGCCAACCTGTTTCACCGAAACGCCCTCCTGTCGTAAATTCTCCGGCAATGCCCTACGACAGGGTTAACGCTGTCGGAAAGGCATGCCCAGAGCTGCCAGCAGCGCACGCGCCTCTTCGTCGGTACGTGCGGTCGTGACGATACAGATGTCCATTCCCCGAATACGGTCTACTTGATCGTACACGATTTCTGGGAACACCAGCTGCTCGCGCATTCCCATCGAGAAATTACCGCGCCCGTCGAAAGAGTTGGGCGATACCCCCTGAAAGTCGCGCACGCGCGGCAGCACAATGTTCATCAGTTTGTCCAGAAAATCGTACATCCGGTCGCCGCGCAGGGTCACCTTCGCGCCAATGCGATGCCCCTGTCGGATGCGGAAATTCGAGATAGATTTGCGCGCACGGGTAATCACCGGCTTCTGACCGGAGATTGCCGCCAGGTCGCGCACTGCCCCATCCAGCTGCTTCGGGTCTTGCTCGCCCTGTCCCACGCCCATGTTGATGACCACCTTCACCAGGCGGGGCACCTGCATGATGGACTTGTACCCGAACTGCTGCATCAGCCGGGGCACCACTTCCTGATAGTATTTTTCTTTGAGCCTCGATACATATCGGGTTTGCGTCGTTTCGCTCATCGTTTCACACCACTCCATGACCGCCCGATGCGGCGGATACTGTCTACACCGAGTCGATATACTCCTTGCACTTCTTGCAGGTGCGAACCCGCTTGCCATCCGAGGTGAACGAGATGGCGATACGCGTTCGCTGGTTGCAGCGCGGGCACACCAGCATCACTTTGGACACGTGTAAAGGAGCTGGCTTCACCACACGCCCCGTCTGCGTTTGCGGAGTAGCCCGGTTGGTAGGACGAGGCTTCTGGTGGCGGGTGACAAGGTTGATACCATCCACCAGCACCCGGTTCTCACGCGGGAGGGTATGTATCACCTTACCCCGTTTACCTCGGTCCTTGCCCGCGATCACCTCCACGATGTCATCCTTGCGTATCTTCAGCGGGCTCACAGCACGCCCACTCTGTTTTTTCTTAGCAGTTGCAGTGCTCATGGGTGCTCCTCTCCTACAGCACTTCCGGCGCCAGCGAGATGATGCGCATGAAGTTGCGCTCGCGCAGCTCGCGGGCGACCGGTCCAAAAATACGTGTGCCGCGAGGCTCCAGGCTGTTGGTCACCACGACGGCGGCGTTCTCGTCGAAGCGCAGCGTGGAGCCGTCGGGACGGCGAATCGGCTGCTTGGTGCGAACGACCACCGCCTTCACAATGTCACTCTTCTTCACCGGCATTCCCGGCGTTGCCGACTTGACCACTGCGACGATGACGTCCCCCACCCGGGCGTAGCGCGTGTTCGAGCCTTTCAGCACGCGAATGCACATCAGCTCACGCGCGCCCGAGTTATCGGCAGCCTTTAGCCGGGTGTATATCTGAATCATTGCCAGATACCTCCCCTACTGTGCCTTCTGGATCACGCGTGCGACGCGCCAGCGCTTGGTCCTGCTCAGCGGGCGGGTCTCCATAATTTCCACCACATCGCCCACCCGGCACTCGTTGTTTTCATCGTGCGCGTGGAACTTCTTGGTGCGTTTGACCGTTTTGCCGTACAGCGGATGGCGCATCATACGCTCTACCGCCACCACCACCGTCTTGTCCATGCGGTCGCTCACCACTGTGCCAACACGCACTTTGCGGCGCCCCCGCGTGATAGCCTCATTTTCTGCCATTGATGTTCCCCCCATCCGTTACGCGCTCTTCTGCGCGCGCTGCTTCTCGGTGATAATGGTGTGCAGGCGCGCGATGTTATGCCGCGTGATGCGGATGCTCGCTGTATCACTCAACTTCCGCATCGCCTTGTTCTGTCGGAGCTGAAACAGCCTCTCCATCTCCTGCTGTAACCTCTGCTGCAGCTCCGGCAGGCTCAGCTTGCGGAGTTCCTCCGGTTTCAACGGTTTCATATTCTCCCTCGAAATCTCGTCGTGTGACGAATTTGGTAGCAATTGGTAGTTTATGCGATGCCAGTCGCATCGCTTCGCGTGCCAGCTCTTCCGGCACGCCAGCCATCTCGAACAGAATGCGTCCCGGTTTGACCACTGCTACCCATCCCGCCGGCGCACCCTTACCGCTACCCATACGGGTCTCTGCGGGTTTCTTGGTATAGGGCTTATCGGGAAAGACCCGAATCCAGATTTTTCCACCACGACGTACGTGGCGGGTCATGGCGATACGAGCTGCCTCAATCTGGTTACTGGTCATCCAGCAGGACTCCAGTGCTTGCAGACCATACTCGCCAAAATCCAGCTTGGTCGCCCCCGACGCTTTGCCCTTGCGCCGTCCGCGATGCTGCCGGCGATACTTAACTCGTTTCGGCATCAACATTGCCGCGTTGCCTCCTTCCTCCCCGGCGACCTCGGCGACGGCGTCCGGCGGGACGCTCGCCCTCTTGCGGCACGACCGGCGTCACCTCCCGGCTCTCCTCCTCGACCTTCTGCCCGGGCAGGATGTCGCCCCGGTAAATCCACACCTTCACGCCGATGTTGCCGTAGGTCGTGGGCGCTTCTGCAAAACCATAGTCTACATCAGCACGTATCGTTTGCAACGGAATCTTGCCCATCTTGTCCACTTCAGAACGTGCCATCTCTGCGCCAGCCAGTCGCCCCGCCACACGCACCTTAATACCCAGCGCGCCTGCGCGCATCGTGCGCAGGATAGCCTGCCGCATGGCACGTTTGTAGGACACACGGCGCGAGATTTGCTGAGCGATGTTCTCCGCCACCAGCTGCGCGTCCTTATCCGGCTCGTTCACCTCCTGCACGTGCACATGTACGTCCACGTTCGGGCGAGCATCCTTCTGACGTGCAGCGCGCCAGCGATACGTCGGGTCGAGCAGGTGCACCAGTGCCTGGCGTATCTCCTCCAGTCCTCTTCCCTGTCGCCCGATCAGAATACCCGGACGCGCCGAGAAGATAGTGACCTCTATCCGGTTCGCCGCACGCTCAATCTCTACCCGCGAGATGGCTGCCGACGCCAGGTCCGGACGACGCTTGGGCAAGTCCTTCTTTAAGAAGCGACGTATCTTGTAGTCCTCGTACACCCAGTTCGCGTAGCCCTTCGCCGAGTACCAGCGACTGTCCCAGTCGCGGATAATCCCCACGCGAAAACCGATTGGATGAATCTTCTGTCCCAAACTGAACCTCCTCCGGTTCTTTCACGCTAGCTTTCGCTCGTCGGTGCTGTGGGCGCAGTTCCGCCACTACGCCGTGCTCGTCGCCCTGCAGGCTGGGGGCGCGGTACCTCCTGCACCTCCACCCGGATGTGACAGGTCGGTTTCAGAATCGGGTAAGCACGCCCCATTGCGCGCGGGCGATAACGCTTCAAACGGGGCCCCTCGTCGACAACGGCATGCACGATTTTGAGAGCATCCTCGTCGACGGTTCCGCCATCGCGCTCCGCCAGGAACACCGCGTTGGCTGCCGCCGATTGCACCACTTTCAGGATGGGGCGGGCAGCACGCTGAGGCGAGAAGCGCAGAAACGCTACCGCTTCCGGTACATATTGCCCCCGTATCGCCTCTATCAGCAACCGCGCCTTACGCGGCGATACACGCACGTATTTTGCTATTGCGTGTGCCATCTCTGTGCCTCACTTCTTGCGTGTTGTGCGGTCGGTGTGATGCCCCGGATGCCCCCGGAAGGTGCGTGTCGGGGCGAACTCTCCCAGCTTATGCCCAATCATGTTCTCCGTAATGAACACCGGCACGTGTTTTCTGCCGTCATGTACCGCAATCGTGTGCCCCACCATTGCGGGCAGGATAGTAGACCGACGCGACCAGGTTTTGATAATCCGCTTCTCGCCGGTGGCGTTGAGCGCCTGGATTTTCTTCATCAGCTTCGGGTCGACATACGGTCCCTTTTTGATCGAACGCGACATTGCACACTCCCTCCAGTCGCCATCTTCGTATTACTTGCGCCGCCGTACGATGAACTTGTCCGACGGCTTGCGACGGCGGGTCTTCTTGCCCAGGGTCGGTTTGCCCCAGGGCGTGACCGGTCCGCCCCGCCGACCAATCGGCGCTTTGCCCTCACCACCGCCATGCGGGTGATCGCGCGGCGTCATCGCCGAGCCTCGCACATGCGGACGTCTGCCCAGGTATCGGCTTTTGCCTGCCTTGCCCAGCGACTCGTTCTCGTGTTCGGCATGCCCCACCTGACCGATGGTCGCCTTGCACTCGAGATGCACCATGCGCACCTCTCCAGAAGGCAGGCGCACCTGAGCATACTTCCCCTCTTTGGCGACCAGCTGCGCTGCCGTGCCTGCACTGCGCACCAGCTGCCCTCCCTTGCCCGGCACGAGCTCAATGTTGTGGATGACCGTGCCCAGCGGAATCGCCCGCAACGGTAGGGCGTTGCCCGGCTTGATGTCAGCGTTCTCGCCGCTGAGCACCTGGTCGCCTATCTTCAGCCCATCCGGGCAGAGGATGTATCGCTTTTCACCATCCACATATTGTATCAGAGCGATTCGCGCCGACCGGTTGGGGTCGTATTCGATGCTCACCACCTTGCCCGGCACGCCGATTTTATCGCGTTTGAAATCGATAATCCGGTAGCGCCGCTTGTTGCCGCCTCCCCTGAAGCGTGCGGTGGTCCTTCCCTGATTGTTGCGCCCCCCGCTCTTCTTCAGAGGCGCGAGCAGCGATTTCTCCGGTTCCTCGCGCGTAATCTCCTCGAAGGTCGACACCGCCATAAAGCGGCGACCCGGAGAGGTCGGTTTTAACTGTCGTATCGGCATGGCTTACTCCTTTGTGCCTCCTGTTGCCACTACGTGACCTCGAACGCTTCGATGCGCTGCCCCGGTTGCACCGTGACGATGGCTTTCTTCCAGCTAGCGGTCTCGCCCATCGGCATCCGTCCCAGACGACGGCGCTTCCCCCGCACGTTCATCACGTTCACTTTCAACACGTTGACACGGTAGATGGCTTCCACCGCCTGCTTGATTTCGATCTTATTGGCATCCGGTGCCACCGCGAAGGTGTAGCGCCCCATGCGGGCGTTGTCGGTGCTTCGCTCGGTAATCACCGGATGCAGGATAATCTCGTAGGGCGATTTCATCGGGCGCACACCTCCTCCAGCTTCTGCAGTGCCTCCGGGGTGGTAATCACCTGGCGCGCTATCAGCATATCCCGTACCGACACCGCCGGCGAGATGCGCACCTCCACGCCAGGCAGGTTACGGAAGCTTTTCCACACCGCTTCGTCGTGTTCGGGCAGCAAAATCAACACGCGGTTCGGGTCCACGATGTTCAGCCCTTTCAGGAACTGCACGGCATGGCGCGTCTTGATCTCGTCAAAGTGAATACTCTCCACCGTGAGGATGGCGTTCTCTGCCAGCTTGGCAGTGAGCGCACTGCGCATGGCGGCACGACGCATCTTCTTCGGCAGACGCTGGCTATAGTCGCGCGGATGCGGACCGAACACCACGCCACCATGTCGCCAGTGCGGGGCACGGATAGACCCCTGCCTCGCACGCCCGGTACCTTTCTGGCGCCAGGGCTTGCGTCCGCCTCCCCGCACCTCGCCTCGCGTTTTGGTATCCGCAGTGCCCTGTCGGGCGTTTGCCTGCTCGGCAACCACCGCTGCGTGCATCAGGTCTGGTCGCACCTCGGCGGCAAACACCTGATCGGACAGTTCTATCTCTCGCACGGGCTGCCCCGTTCTATCATACACGCTCACCTTTGGCATCGCCTTACCCCCTCTCGTCCCTGGCGATAATCAGCAGTCCGCCGTTGGCGCCGGGAACAGCTCCACGCACCAGCAGCAGGTTGCGCTCCGCGTCCACGCGCACCACAGTCAGTCCCTTCTGCGTGACGCGCTCTGCTCCCATGTGACCCGGCTTCTTGACGCCCTTAAAGGTGCGGGCAGCATCGGTGGCACCGCTGGATTGGGGCTTGCGGTGTATCATTGAGCCGTGCGACTGCGGTCCACCGTGGAAGTGGTGTCGCTTCACCACGCCCTGAAAGCCTCGCCCCTTGGACGTACCAGTTACCTTCACCTTGTCGCCAGGCTTGAACACATCGGCGACGTGAATCGTTGTGCCTACCGACAGAGCGCCGATATCCTCTACCGGCACTTCGCGCAGGTAGCGCATGGGTGGCACATTCGCCTTCTTAAAGTGCCCTTTCATGGGCTTGTTGACCCGCTTCGGGGAAATCTCCTCGAAGCCCACCTGTACGGCGACATACCCATCCTTCTCTGGGGTCTTGACCTGCGTCACTACGCAGGGACCCGCTTCTATCACCGAGACCGGGATGGCTTGGCCAGTCTCATCGAAGATCTGGGTCATGCCGATTTTTTTGCCTAAAATCGCCTGTACCGCCATCTTGTGTATGCTCCTACTTGATTTCGATATCTACACCGCTGGGAAGGTCCAGCCGCATGAGCGCGTCGATGGTTTTGGGTCCGGCATCCAGAATATCAATGAGCCGTTTGTGCGTGCACAGTTCGAAGTGCTCCATCGACTCTTTATCGATGTGCGGCCCGCGGATAACGCAAAACCGGTTGCGCTCTGTCGGCAGTAACACAGGACCCGAGATACGGGCTCCCGTGCGACGCGCCGTATCCACTATCTTCTGAACCGACTGGTCCAGCACTCGATGGTCGTACGCGCGCAAGCGGATTCGCACCTTATTTTGAAAGTCACGACGCGCCATACCCTACTGCCTCCTGCTCTTACTCGATAATCTTGGTGACCACGCCTGCGCCCACCGTGTGACCACCTTCACGCACCGCAAAGCGCAAGCCCTCCTCCATCGCTATCGGGGCGATCAACTCCACCTCTATCCGCACGTTGTCCCCGGGCATCACCATCTCCACACCCTCCGGCAACTTCATCGTGCCCGTCACGTCCGTCGTGCGGAAGTAAAACTGGGGACGATAACCGCTGAAAAACGGCGTGTGGCGACCGCCCTCCTCCTTCGTCAACACGTATATCTCCGCCGCAAACTTCGTGTGAGGTGTGATGCTGCCCGGCTTCGCCAACACCATCCCACGCTCCACTTCCTTGCGGTCTACCCCACGCAGCAACACCCCTGCGTTGTCCCCTGCCTGTATCTGATCCAACGTCTTGCGGAACATCTCCAACGAGGTCGCTACCGTCGTGCGCGTCTCCGGGTGCAAGCCCACTATCTCCACCTGCTCCCCTACACGCAATACCCCACGCTCGACACGACCCGTCACCACCGTGCCACGACCCGTAATCGTGAACACGTCCTCTATCGGCATCAGGAACGGCTTGTCTACGTCACGCTGAGGCGTCGGAATATACGTGTCGATCGCCTCAATCAACTGCCAAATCTTCTGAACCCAGGGATCACTCTTGTCCACGTCCGGTGCCTCTATCACCTTCAACGCACTGCCACTAATCACCGGAACCTCGTCCCCAGGAAAACCATACTTGCTCAGTAACTCCCGAACCTCTAACTCCACTAACTCCAGCAGTTCGGGGTCATCTACCATGTCCTCCTTGTTCAGAAAAACCACAATATACGGCACCCCGACCTGACGAGCCAGCAAAATGTGCTCCCGCGTCTGGGGCATCGGACCATCCGCCGCCGACACCACCAAAACCGCTCCGTCCATCTGCGCCGCGCCCGTAATCATGTTCTTGATGTAGTCCGCGTGACCCGGACAGTCCACGTGCGCATAGTGGCGATTGGGCGTCTGATACTCCGCATGGTAAATGTTAATCGTTACCCCACGCTCCCGCTCCTCCGGAGCCGAGTCGATGCGCTCATACGGCTGGTATTCCGCCAAACCCTCTTTCGCCAAAACGCGCGTGATGGCAGCCGTCAACGTGGTCTTGCCGTGATCCACGTGACCAATCGTGCCGATGTTCACATGCGGCTTCGTGCGCTCAAATCGCTGCTTGCCCATTGAGTCCTAACCTCCCTGATACTCCTTGTCGTTGTCTCGCGTTACAGATTCACCAGTTGTTTGCCTTGTGCCCGCGCAATCAGCTCTTGCGCGATATTGGCAGGCACTTCCTCGTAGTGCGATGGTTGCATCACGTATGTGGCACGCCCTTGCGTCAACGAGCGCAGGGCGGTAGCATAGCCGAACATCTCCGCCAGCGGCACATGAGCGCGGATCGTCTGCGTGCCGCCCGGTCCCGGCTCGATGCCCTCGATTCGTCCACGCCGCGAGTTCAGATCGCCGATGACATCGCCCAGGAACTGTTCGGGCGTGACAATCTCCACTGCCATGATGGGTTCCTTGATGGTAGGGCTTGCCTTTTGCATCGCCGCCTTAAACGCCATGGAACCGGCGATCTTGAACGCCATTTCGGAGGAGTCCACCTCGTGGTAGGAGCCGTCCACCACTGCAACGCGCACGTCTACCACGGGGTATCCTGCGATCACGCCGCTGTCCATCGCCTCGCGAACGCCACCCTCGATGGCGGGGATGAACTCTTTGGGGATTACGCCCCCCACAATCTTGTTCACAAACTCGAAGCCCTGCCCCGGAGGCAGTGGTTCAATCTCCAGAATGCAATGTCCGTACTGACCGCGTCCACCGGTCTGGCGCACATAGCGTCCCTCGCCACGCGCTGGCTGGCGAACCGCTTCGCGATAAGCCACTTGCGGGCGTCCCACGTTCGCTTCCACCTTGAACTCGCGCATCAGACGGTCCACGATAATCTCCAGATGCAGCTCGCCCATGCCCGAGATAATGGTTTGCCCGGTCTCCGGGTCGGTGCTGATGCGGAAGGTCGGGTCTTCTACAGCCAGCCGGCTGAGCGCAATGCCCAGCTTGTCCTGGTCGGCTTTGGTCCTCGGTTCGATAGCCACCGAAATCACGGGATCAGGGAACTGCATCGCTTCCAGAATAATGGGCGCTTTCTCCTCGCAAAGCGTATCGCCTGTGGTTGTCTCGTTCAAGCCCACCGCTGCCGCAATCTCTCCGGCGTACACCACTTCCACGTCCTCGCGATGATTGGCGTGCATGCGCACAATGCGCCCAATGCGTTCTTTCTTATCTTTGGAAGCGTTGTAGACGTAGGAACCTTTGGAGAGAGTGCCGGAGTAGACTCGGAAGTAAGTGAGCTTGCCCACAAACGGGTCGGACATAATCTTAAAGGCGAGGGCGGTAAAGGGTTCATTATCGGAGGGATAACGCGCCTCAGGGGCGCCGGTACGGGGATTTGTCCCCTTGACTGCGCCGATGTCTATGGGCGATGGCAAATAATCGATAATGGCGTCCAGCAGAGGCTGGACTCCTTTATTCTTAAACGAGGAGCCGCACGTCACAGGCACTATTTTACTCCGCAACGTGCCCTGACGAAGAGCGCGCTGAATCTCCTCCACGGTGATCGGTTCACCTTCCAGGTACTTCTCCATAATGGTATCGTCCACATCGGCAACAGCTTCCAGCAGTACCTCACGCCAGTGCGACGCCATCTCGTGCATCTCGGCAGGGATCTCTGTCTGTTCATACTCCTTGCCGAGGTCATCTTTGTAGATAATCGCCCTCATACGCACGAGGTCAATGATGCCGCGAAAGTCGCTTTCCGCTCCGATAGGCAGCTGGATAGGTACTGCGTTGGCTCCAAGCCGCTCTTTCATGCGCTGGACGACGCGATAAAAGTCCGCCCCCAGACGATCCATCTTGTTGACGTAAGCGATGCGCGGCACGTGATACCGGTTTGCCTGTCGCCACACCGTCTCCGACTGTGGCTGAACACCACCCACCGCGCAGAAGATAGCCACCACACCATCCAGAACGCGCAGCGACCGCTCGACTTCCACAGTAAAGTCCACGTGACCGGGGGTATCGATAATGTTAATCCGATGCCCCCTCCAGAAGCAGGTGGTTGCTGCGGAAGTGATGGTAATGCCGCGTTCCTGCTCCTGTTCCATCCAGTCCATCGTCGCAGCGCCATCATCCACCTCACCGATGCGATGGATGCGTCCTGTGTAGTACAGGATACGCTCGGTGGTGGTCGTTTTGCCTGCATCGATGTGTGCGGCGATACCGATATTTCGAGTTTGTTCTAGCGTGTACTCACGTGCCATCAGTGAACTCTTTTCCTCCTAGACCTGCACCTGCAGATCCCTTTCCCCCAACATATGCTCGACGACATTACCAGCGATAGTGTGCGAACGCCTTGTTCGCCTCCGCCATGCGGTGAGTGTCTTCCCGCTTCTTCACCGCAGCGCCCTGGTTGTTGGCGGCATCGATGATTTCCGCTGCCAGTTTCTCGATCATGGTGCGCCCACCACGCCTCCGTGCAGAGGTCACCAGCCAGCGAATTCCCAGCGAAGTCCTTCGTTCGGGACGCACCTCCATCGGCACCTGGTAGGTTGCGCCTCCTACGCGGCGAGGGCGCACTTCCAGAATGGGCATGACATTTTTCAGTGCCTGATGAAACACTTCCAGCGGGTTGCGCTTGGTACGCTCACCCACAATCTCCATCGCCCGGTAGAAAATCTTCTCTGCAACACTCTTTTTCCCGCAGACCATCAAGCGGTTAATAAACCGCTGAACCAATACATCATGATACACCGGGTCTGGCGGTATCACACGGCGCGGAGCCGGTCCTTTTCTGGGCATTGCTCTCTTCCCTCCTGCTACTTCGGTCGCTTCGTACCATATTTGGAGCGACTGCTCTTCCGGTTCTGCGTGCCCGCCGCATCCAGCGTGCCACGCACCACGTGGTAACGCACGCCTGGCAGGTCCTTCACACGTCCGCCACGTACGAGAACCACCGAGTGCTCCTGCAGGTTGTGTCCGATGCCCGGAATGTAAGCCGTTACCTCCACACCGTTGCTCAGGCGCACACGCGCCACCTTACGCAGTGCGGAGTTGGGCTTCTTTGGCGATACCGTACGCACCACCAGGCACACTCCCCGCTTTTGCGGGCACCCTTTCAGAGCAGGGCTCTTGCTTTTCTTGCGTATGGGCTGACGCCCTTTACGTACGAGCTGGTTAAATGTCGGCATATCGTGTGTTTTCCTCCCTCACCGTCTCTGGGCGAAACACAACCCCTTCGCCACCCACGAGGCGAAGGGGCTGCTCGTGATGCATTTCGCTATGTCACCCCCTCCACACTCATGAGGGGAACGAAAATGAGCGTTCTCGGCGCCCTCTCGCCTCCTTTTGCTTCGTGTGAGTGTTTATAGTAATCTCCCGCATACGCGGAAGTACCTTGCACTTCGATTGGCTTACCCAACCGAAGTATTATACTGAAAAGTGTCCAGAATGTCAACCTTTTTCCGGTGCTCAGCCGGTCTTTTTCACATTCCGCTATTCCTCACCAAAGGTGAGTGGGTCGATATCCTCCTCTTCGTGCGAGGAAACGATCGGAGGCTCCTCTTCAAAGGCGGTATCTTCCAGCATCTCCTCCTCCGAACCCAGTTCGTCCTCCTCAAAGAGTCCCTCCTCGCCCGGCAGGAGCACCTCACCCGCTTCCACGACCGGTATCTCGCCACGCTCGATAATCTCCGGCAGCGGAGGCTCTATTTCGCGGTGCAGTACCGGGTCGTACGCCTCCAGCGGTATCTCCGCACCCTCTGCCAGAGGCTGCGGCTGCAGTTCGCGGTACGCCGCATAGCCGGTGCCAGCAGGGATGAGCCGTCCGATAATCACGTTCTCCTTCAAACCCACCAGTTCGTCCCTCTTGCCGCGTACCGCCGCCTCTGTCAGCACGTGCGTGGTGCGTTCGAACGACGCTGCCGATAGGAAGCTCTCGGTGGTCAACGCCGCCTCGGTAATGCTTTGCAACACCCACTCGGCGGTCGCTTCGCGCCCACCCTGTCGGCGCACACGCTCGTTCTCCGCTTCGAAGATGAACTTGTCCACGATGCTACCCGGCAAGAATCGCGTGTCGCCCGGGTCCACCACTCGGCGTTTCTTGAGCATCTGGCGCACGATAATCTCGATGTGCTTGTCGTGGATGTCCACGCCCTGCTGTTTGTACACCTTCTGAATCTCCTGCACCAGATACTCCTGCACTGCCCGCACGCCCTTGAGTCTCAACAGTTCGCGAGGCTGCAGCAAGCCTTCGGTCAGAGCATCACCCGGCTCCACCAAATCGCCTACTTTCACCTTCAGCTCACCACGCCCGGGCACCGGATAGACCTTCACCACCTGTACCTCTTCGATACCAGCCTCTCTCAGCCGCTCCAGGTGCTCGGGAGTGATCCTTTCACCCTCGCGGACGATCACGGCGTCCGGGTCGCTCTCTGGCAACGAGGGGTCGATGACCGCCTTCGCCGCCACTTCCTCGAGCAACCCTTCGCCTGTCGCCGTCACCGCCACTGGCACATGCAGGATGACCTGGCGCATCAGCTCGTGACTCTCGATGGCAGCCACCACGCCTGCATGTTCCGACATGATGGCGCGTCCCTTCAGCGCTTCGGTTGCCATAAAGAGCTCGATGACGCGCGGCAGGCTACCGGCGGGAGTGATATAAGTATCCATCAGCTCGCGGAACTGCTTCGCACTCAGAGAAATACCTTCTTCGCCGCCCTCGCCTTCCTGCTCCGCCTGTGCCCGGCGGCGCTCTTCGTAGCGTCCCACGTCACGGCGCAGCTCCTCCAGCAGCTGCATACGGACGTTGGCAAACTGCTTGCCACCCGTGATGTAGGTACCCGCCACCCCTCCTGTGTGGAAGGTGCGCATGGTCAGCTGAGTGCCCGGTTCACCAATAGACTGTGCAGCGATGATTCCGACCGCTGTGCCAATCTCCACCAGCTTACCGGTTGCCATGTCGCGCCCGTAGCACTTGGCACACACGCCGCGGTGATGCTCACAGGTGAGAGGAGAGCGTACCAGCACACCGCGCTCCCGCATCAAGCGGAAGTGCTCCAGCGCCTGCCGATCGGTCGCCTGTTCGGCGATGCTATCCAGGTCGCTGAGCAGAGCTTCGATACGCTGAGCCGCATTGTCGGCAATGAGCTCGCCCGCCTGCACCAGCCGCTCGCCCGTGACGGGGTCGTAGATGTCTTCCAGTGCCGTGCGGGCACGGATGCGTTCTGCCACTGTCTCCACCAGACTGGACAGGTCTTCCACCGGCTTGATGGTGATGCCATTTGTCGTGCCGCAGTCATAGGCACGCACAATCACGTCCTGGGCAGCGTCTACCAGCCGGCGCGTGAGGTATCCCGCGTCCGCCGTTCGCAGTGCGGTATCGGACATTCCCTTGCGTGCGCCGTGTGTGGATACGAAGTACTCCAGCACCGACAAGCCTTCATGGAAGTTAGACTTAATCGGCAGTTCCTCCATCAGGTTGCCGCGCGAGTCGGCGAACAGACCGCGCATTCCCGCCAGCTGCGAGAGCTGCTTGGTGGAACCGCGCGCACCCGACGCCGTGATGATGTACAGCGGATTGAAGCGGTCAATGGACTGGACAATCGCCTCGCCGATGTCTTCACTGGCTTTTTGCCACGCCTGAATCACCCGCTGCTTGCGCTCACCCAGCGTCAATTGCCCCCGACGATACTGTTGGTTCAGCCTCTCCACCGCTCGCATGGTGTCTGCCAGAATCCGGTCGCGGTCCTCGGGGCTTTCCATGTCGGTGATGGCAATGGTTGTTCCCGATGTGGTAGCGTACCGGAAGCCCAGGTCCTTCAGGTCGTCCAGCAGTTTCACCGTGCGCTCATGCCCGTGCATGCGGAAGCAGGTGAGGATCAGGCTCGCCAGCGCTTTCTTGTCCATCACCATATTCAGATACTCATCGGTGTAGGCGATGCCCTTGGGCAGGATTTCGTGGAAGATCAGCCGCCCAACGGTAGTGGTGACCACCTCACGCCTGCCGTTGCGCTCCAGGCGCACCAGTATCGGGTCGTGCAGTCCGATGATTTTGTGTTCCAGCGCAAGACGTGCCTCCTCGATATCGCGGAAGGGCAGCCAGCGCGTTTCACCGTTCACTCGCAGCGGTTCGATACCACGAGGCTCCTGCTCCTTGGCGATGGTCAGATAATAAGAGCCCAGAACGATGTCCTGCGTGGGCGCGACGATGGCACGTCCGTCCGCCGGCGAGAACAGATTCTGGGTGGAAAGCATCAGCACGCGCGCCTCCGCCTGCGCCAGCGGGCTGAGCGGTACGTGCACTGCCATCTGGTCGCCGTCAAAGTCCGCGTTGTAGGCAGGACAGACCAGCGGGTGTATCTGAATCGCTTTGCCGTCCACCAGCACCGGCTCGAACGCCTGGATACCCAGACGGTGCAGTGTGGGGGCGCGGTTCAGCAGCACCGGGTGTTCGTGGATGACATCATCGAGGGCATCCCACACTTCATCCCTCATGCGCTCGATGAGGCGTTTGGCGTTCTTGATATTCTGCGCGACTTCGCTGTCCACCAGCCGCTTCATCACGAAGGGCTTGAACAGCTCCAGAGCCATCTCTTTGGGCAGACCGCACTGATGCAGCTTAAGGTTCGGTCCCACCACGATGACCGAACGTCCCGAGTAGTCCACGCGCTTGCCCAGCAGGTTCTTGCGGAAGCGTCCCTCCTTGCCCTTGAGCATGTCCGAGAGCGATTTGAGAGCACGTCCGTTGGTGCCCACTACGGGGCGCGCACGTCGTCCGTTATCGATGAGCGCATCCACTGCTTCCTGAAGCAGTCGTTTTTCGTGGTTGATGATGCTCTCCGGCGCACGGATTTCCATAATCTTCTTCAGGCGGTTGTTGCGGTTGATAATGCGCCGGTACAGGTCGTTCAGGTCGGAGGTGGCGAAGCGTCCACCGTCCAGCTGCACCATCGGGCGCAATTCCGGCGGAAGCACAGGAATGCACTCCAGAATCATCCACTCCGGGCGGTTCTTGGAGTTGATAAACGCCTCTACGATTTCCAGACGCTTGATGGCGCGGATGCGCGCCTGCCCCTGTGTGTTCTGGATTTCCTGGCGCAGTTCGCGAGCCAGTGCCTCCAGGTCAATCTCCTTCAGCAGGTCGCGGATCGCCGCTCCGCCCATCCCCGCCTTCACCAGACCGGTATAGTCCCTGCCGGTGTAGCGCGAGACCTGATACAGCAACCGCTCGATAGCGCGCCACTCCTCGTCGTTAATCAACATGCGCTTCTCGATGCGCTCCAGACAGGCGTTGCTGTTGGGGCGAGACAGAGCCTCGTTCAGTTCGGTAATGCGTGCCTCCGCCTCTTCATACTCCTGCTGGATACGCCTTTCCAGATAGGCTCGCTTCTCCGCGATGGTGGCTTCATCCCAGGGGTCTGAGCTATCGGCACCATGCTCTTTCAGCTGCTTATTGAACTCGCGGCGCATCCGCGCGACCTCTTCTTCCGCCTGCTTGCGGATGTTTTCGGAGATTTCCCGCAGGGCATCGCGGATAGTGTCCAGTTCCCGGTTGATGGTCGCGCGGTCTACATGCGTGACGATGTACGAGGCAAAGTACACGACCTTCTCCAACAGACGCGACGACATATCCAGAATCAGCGCCAACGGAGAGGGCATCGCTTTCAGGTACCAGATATGGCACACGGGCGACGCCAGCTCGATATGTCCCATACGGCTACGGCGCACTCGCGCACGAGTCACCTCTACGCCACAGCGATCGCAGATAGTGCCTTTGTACTTTACCTTGCGGTAACGACCGCAGTGACACTCCCAGTCCTTCACCGGACCGAAGATACGCTCGCAGAACAGACCGTCCCGCTCCGGCTTGAAGGTGCGATAGTTAATGGTCTCCGGCTTCTTCACTTCGCCGTGTGACCACTGCCGGATGTCATCGGGCGATGCGATACTGATGCGAATCTTGCTGAAAGCACTGGCGTCTATCATCGCGAGTTGCCACCTCCTGCGGATGCTTCAGGACGATGCGAACGGCGGGGACGCGAGCCATCTTCGTCGTCTTCATCCTTCAGGCTCACTTCCTCGTTCTTGTCATTAAACAGCGTCACCTTGAGACCAAGGCTCTGCAGTTCCTTCACCAGTATCTTGAACGATTCGGGCACGCCGGGCTCCATCATCGGCTCACCTTTGAC
Source organism: Armatimonadota bacterium (assembly GCA_026003195.1). Classification (NCBI taxonomy): domain Bacteria; kingdom Bacillati; phylum Armatimonadota; species Armatimonadota bacterium. The sequence goes on along the minus strand of BPGU01000001.1, from coordinate 377,775 downwards.
GATGGCTTCATACACCTTCACGCGCCCGATGACGTCGTCGGATTTGATGGTCAGCATCTCCTGCAAGGTGTAGGCGGCGCCGTACGCCTCCAGTGCCCACACCTCCATCTCACCGAACCGCTGTCCACCGAACTGCGCTTTACCACCCAGAGGCTGTTGCGTCACCAGCGAGTAAGGTCCAGTGGAACGGGCATGTATCTTGTCGTCCACCAGGTGAGCTAGCTTCATCATGTAGATGTAGCCCACCGTCAACGGGTTGTCGAAGGGCTCGCCGGTCAACCCATCGCGCACCCAGCATTTGCCGGTGCGTTCGTCGATGCCACATCGCTGCCAGGTGTTGGCGCGGATGCGCTCGATAACATGCTCCACTATCTCAGGCGGGGCAGGTTGAAGCACAGGCTCGGGCAGTTTCGATTCGTCCACGCTGTCTCCCCCGCTCTTCTGCAGCTCTATCACTTCGTTCTCGTTCATCAGCAGCGGCGAGATGACAGGGGGCGCATTGACTTTGCTGGCGATCGCTTCCAGTCGATACACAGGCATCTGCCTCAGCTTTGCCCGTATCTCGTCCAGCATCTCCTCAGCAGTTTGCTCGTCACGGAACTCCATTCCCAGCCCCAGGTCCACGTTGACGTAGTTCTGGAGCACCATGCGGCGCACATGCTTCGCCATCTGCTCCAGCTCCGCCAGAATATCTTCCTCCCGGGTGCCCGAGAATGCGGGTTCCTCGTAAGCGGTGCCGAAGAAATGCCCTGCCCAGCCCAGGTGCGTTTCCTTAATCTGTCCGATGTTCATGCGCGAAGGCACGCCCAGCGGGTTCAGCACGATATCCACCGGCGTACCATCGGGCAGGAAGGGCATATCCTCCTCGGGAAGTATCTTGGAGATAACGCCCTTGTTTCCGTGACGTCCTGCCATCTTATCGCCTTCCATTAGCTTGCGCTTCTGTGCGACGTACACCCGCACCAGCATGTTCACTCCCGGCGGCAAGTCATCGGGAGTAATGCGTTCGAGATCGCCGCCGCACCGCTCGCACTCCGGTCTTTCCTCCGGTCGCTTACTGAAGTAGTGGACGTGCCCACACTCCTTGCACCGGTAGCGGAAACGGGAGAAGACCTTCACATCGATGACCTTCCCCTTCTCGCCGTGCGGCAAGCGCAGTGAGACATCGCGCGTTTCCTCCGCCTTCTTGCCGAAGATGGCGATAATCAACCGCTCCTCGGCGCTCAGCTCGCTCTGTCCCTTCGGCTGCACTTTGCCCACCAGGATATCCTCGGGCTGTACCTGCGCGCCGATGCGGATGATGCCATGCTCGTCCAGGTCCTTGAGCGTGTCCTCACCCACGTTGGGGATGTCGCGCGTAATCTCCTCGGGACCCAGCTTTGTGTCGCGTGCTTCCACCTCGTAGCGCTCGATATGGATGGAGCTGTACACGTCGTCGCGCACCAGACGCTGCGACACGAGGATGGCGTCCTCGTAGTTATATCCTCCCCACGGTACGAAGCACACCAGCACATTCTTGCCCAGTGCCAGTTCGCCGTGGTCGGAGCAGGGCCCGTCCGCGATAACCTGTCCTGCACGCACGCGGTCGCCCCGATTCACGATAGGCTTCTGGGTAATGCAGGTGGACTGGTTGGACTGCATGGTATTGACCAGCGGATAGATGTCCAGGTCGCCGTCCTCCGTGCGCACCACGATCTCTTCGGCGGTCACTTTGGTCACCGTGCCGTTGCGTCTTGCGATCACCAGCGCACCCGAGTCCATCGCCGCACGCCGCTCCAGTCCGGTTTTGACAATGGGCGCGGACGAACGCAACAGAGGCACCGCTTGCTTCTGCATGTTGGAGCCCATCAGCGCACGCGCGGCATCATCACTCTCCAGGAACGGGATGAGCGCAGTGGCAATGGACACCAGCTGCACCGGCGAGACATCTATCAGGTCCACATCCTCACGACGCACCACCGGATAGCGGTTCGCTTCGTTCGCCCGATGGCGCACCTGCAAGAACTCTTCGGCGATGGTGCCGTCTTCCAGCAGGCGCGTATCGCCCGGTGCGATGCGATACTGCTCCTCTTCCTCCGCCGACAGGTACACAATCTCATCGGTGGCTTTACCGTTGACCACCTTGCGGTACGGCGTTTCGATAAAACCGAACTCGTTGACACGGGCATAAATCGCCAGCTGGCTGATTAAGCCGATGTTGGGCCCTTCTGGCGTTTCGATAGGACAGATTCGCCCATAGTGGCTATCGTGAACGTCACGCACCTCGAGCGTTGCGGATTGCCGGGTCAGCCCGCCGGGTCCCAGCGCGCTCAGGCGACGCTTATGGGTGAGCTCGCTGAGCGGGTTGGTCTGGTCCATGAACTGCGACAGCTGGCTGGAGCCGAAGAAGGACTTTATCGCCGCGGCAACGGGTTTAATCGCCAGAATCACCTGTGGCATAATCTGGTCGGCATCCATGCTGGTCATGCGCTCTTTGGCGACCTTCTCCATGCGCAGAAAGCCATTGCGCAGCTGGCTCTGCAGCAGCTCTCCGACCGCACGCACGCGCTTGTTCTTCAGGTGGTCAATTTCGTCCACCTCACCTTCGCCGCGCTCCAGTTTCAGCAGGTACTCCACAATGGCTACAAAGTCTTCTTTGGTCACGGTACGCACGTCCAGCGGGAGGTTCAGCCCCAGCTTCTTGTTCAGCTTGTACCGTCCCACCCGTGCCAGGTCATAGCGGCGGTTGTCATACAGCTGCGAGGCAATGAGCGCGCGTGCACCTTCTTCCGTTGCCGGGTCGCCCGGGCGCATCTTGCGATAGATGTCCATGAGCGCCTCGCGCTTGTCGTGGGTGGGGTCGTGCTCCAGCGTTGCCACAATCACCGACGGTACATCCAGCACCTCTATCTCCGGTAGCCCCATGTTCGCGATACGACGGGCTACCTCGGCATCGATTCGGTGGAATGCCTTAATGAGTGGCTTGCGCCCACGAGGTTCCATGATGTCGGCGGTCGTCCATTTGCCTTCCAGCTGCTCGCGGGTGGGGTTCTCCAGACGCACACGCGTGCCGAACAGGTGCAGGATGTCCTCGGTGGTATCTGTTGGTGAAGAGACCGCCACCTCCATCTCCCACACACTCTTCGGCACATCGGGGTTCTGCAGCAGCTCTTCGGTGATGCGTTCACCGACGTTCAACAGCACCTCGCCTGTTTCGGGGTTGACCAGAGGCTTTGGCGAAACCTTTGGCGCCTTTCGATAGTAGCCCTGCACCTGTGCCAGCTGCTCCGGCGTATTGTGCACCTCGCCCGTCTCGGTGTCCACACCCTCCTCCACGATGCCTTCATACCGCCGATGCAGGGCATCCTTCAATTTCATGTAACGCGGGACACATGCCTCCGGGAAGTTTTCCAGCGCACGCAAGAAGGTCGTTATCGGCAGGGTGCGTCCCTGCCCGATGCGCATCGTAATCACATCGTTGGCGCCCGTATCAATTTCGATCCAGGGACCCTCGTTGGGGATAACTTTCGCCCCGAAGATATTCTTGTTGCTCAGGTACGTCTCGAGCCACTGCCCGGTAGGTGTGCCCTTGCGAAAAATCTTATCGAAAACGTTCTCAAAGTAGACGCCCGGCGAGCGCAGTATCTGGCTGACGACCACGCGCTCACGCCCATTAATGATAAAGGTACCTTTGTCGGTCATCAGGGGCAGGTCGCCCAAATAGACCTCGGACTCTTGCATTTCACTGGGCACGCCGCCTTCGATGCGACCGTAGCGTACATGCACCCGGATAGGCGCTTCAAAAGTCATATCGCGGTCGCGGCACTCTTCCAGGCTATACTTCGGCTCGCCCAGCGTGAAGTCGAGAAGTTCTACAAACTGCTGTCCCGTAAAGTCGTAGATAGGCGAGAAGTTCTGAAACAGCTCCAGAAGTCCCTCTTCCAGAAACCACTTGTATGATTCTAGCTGTACGGAAACGAGATTGGGAGGTTCCACTGGTTTAGAGGTACGCGTTGCCGAGTGTTGAATAGTCTTCATTCGGGTACCCTCCTACGCTTGCACACGAATTATTAGTATGGCACAATCTCGCACTTTTGTCAACCCTTTTGGAGGGTGTTCGAAAAATCACCCAGCCCCCCCTCACCCACACACAACATACAATAAAACCATCAGAACCATCTCCAAGCACACGCACCAAACCCACCATGTTCCATAGCACAAACATCCCCCACACCCATACCCGCGCACCCTCCCACGAACGCGCTCGCCACACGCTCCCATACGCACTCTTCACGCTCCCAAACACCTGCTCTATCCGATAACGCTCCCCCAACGCCCAACCATACACCTCCGCACGCAAACGCGCACGCAACCGCGCATCCGCACGCACCTGCTGATGCAACCCTGCCTCCACACGCGCCACAGGCAACCAACCCGCCTCCTCCAACTGCTTCAACAATCGCGCCCGATACCCATACAACCTGTCTCCCACCAACAAAGTGCCAGACCCCAACCCACCACGACCATACCGCTCCACCCACTCCCCCAACAGCCGCCCCTCATCCGCATACGCCGCCCCACACGATAACCCTATCACCCACGCCCGACCCCCCTGCCAATACACCAACGCCACCACCTTCACATGCGAACGCTGCTGACGTATCTGTGCCCCTCGCAAATACTGCGCGAAAAACGGCGAGGCATATCCCACGCCCGTGCCATCCACAAACACACACGGCGTTTCACAGGTCAGTGTCTCTGACGCCATGCCCTGCTGGGCAAGCCAATGGAGCAGTTGTTGCAGGCGTTTGTCTGCAAGATGCTGCAAGCGGTAGGCGAGCGTGCCTAAGGCAGGCAGGGGGTGGTCGGGCAGGATTTCGGGGGCAAGCGCAAAAAGCAGGCGTCGGTAGGAGGCGTTTTCGCGCACGGCAAGCAGCCAGAGGGTGAGGATGAGGGCTTCGGAGTATTTGCAGGGTCGTCCGCGTCGTTTGGGGAGAGGGTGGAGTTGGCAAAAGCGCAGGACAAGGCTGTAAATGGTGCGTACCCGTATGGTGGCGAGGGTAGTTTGTCTGAAGTGTGTGTGTTTCATAGTATGTTTTATACCCGATACTCACCGATTTTTCGAACAGCCTCACCCTTTTGAGGGCAATTCGCAGAGATTTTTGTGTAAACCTCACACATCCAGAGCGGACGCCGTCTGCAGTGGGGTGAAGTTCCACGCTTCCAGCATGACGCAAACCCGGGAAACGGGCAACCCTACCACGTTAAAGTAGCATCCCTCCATGCGCTCAATCAGGGTGGAACCATATCCCTGCGCCCCGTATGCCCCCGCTTTGTCCATCGGCTCGCCCGTGCGGATATATCGCCGCAGATGTTCCTCGCTCACCCGCCGAAACCACACTCGTGTGCAGACCGCATCGCACTGCTCACGCATCACGACACCATCTACCACATCCAGCAGAGCCACGCCGGTAAACACCTGATGTTCGCGCCCATTCAGGCGACGCAGCATCTGTAGAGCCTCTTCAGCATCGCGAGGCTTACCCATCACTTCCCCATCGCAGACCACAAGGGTATCCGCACCCAGCACCACAGCATTTTGTGCGCTCCGCGCAACCACTTGCGCCTTTTCACGCGCCAGATGGACAGCAATCTCCCGGGGGGACTGCCCATCAGGAGGTGTCTCGTCGATGTGTGCTGGCACTACCTGAAAAGGGATACCCAGTAGAGACATCAGCTCCCGCCTGCGCGGCGAAGAGGAAGCCAGGATGAGCTCACGATCTCGTATGAACAGTTTGGTCATCAGTCACAGGGTTGCCAGAGTGCTATGGATATTATACCCCAACCAGGACCGCGATGCAGAAGTGGCTTCCTCTAGAGGGCACAAAACGTCTCGGCAGAAGCCTCGCCCTCCACGGGGGGGACAAGGCACAGGTAGAGGAACGGGCTTTCACTCGCCCAGGTGCTACCGGTGGGAGTCAATCGGGGGCAATCCCTTGCGGGACTGCCCCCTTTCACTATCAATACCCGTACAGTCCCCACAGAGGCCAGTCGCCGACCCAGGTGGGCTGCTGGCTGACCGTCCATGCCATACCGCTGGGGAAGGTATCGCGCGGGCTGGGCTGGTACTCCTGCGCCGTGGGGCACTTGGCGAGGAACTCACGGACGTTCATCCACTTGGCGTGCCCGTCGACGTAGGTAATGACGATACCCTCGGAGTGGGGCGCGTTGTTCTTGTTGAGCACGCCGTTCTGGTAAAACCAGTTTTGCCACAGATGCCGATGCGCCATCGGGTAGATGGTCTGGATGGGCTGCGGTCCGTATACGTAGTGCCGCACAGCCGGGAAGCGGTCTTCCATGAGGATCATGGTTTCCGACGGGCGCTGGACACCCGCCAGCGTGCCGCCAAGGAACGAGTTGCGAATCTGCTGGGCGTTGCCGGTGCGGTTCCAGGTGTTCAGTGCACCTGTGATGTGCAGCGCCAGCGAGTAGCCCCCGTCGAAGATTTCGGCGTTCTGTAGCCATGCCTGCTGGTCAAACGGGCGGCTGGGGCAGAAGAAAATCTGGATGTTCTTCACGTAGGGGTAAATCCAGTACTGCCACTTGTAGTGGTTCACGCGCTGCCCGTAGGTGGGACCACTGCACCCCTCGGCGTTCGGCTGGTACGGAACGACGTTGGGGGCGATGCAATCGTCGTTGCGCGGGAAGGTCTCGTCGTAGTCGTTGACGTACATCGTGATGCCCAATCCTATCTGCTTGCAGTTGGACAAGCAGGTAGTCTGTCGTGCTTTGTCCCTCGCCTGGGCAAAGACGGGGAACAGGATCGCTGCCAGTATCGCGATAATCGCGATGACCACCAGCAGCTCGATGAGTGTGAAGGCGGACCGTTTCAAACCTGACATTCCTCCTTAGTGTATAAAGTGTGTTTACAACACCACGTCGCCACGCTCTTCCGTACGGATGCGCACCGCGTCCTCTACCGGCAGGATGAAAATCTTGCCGTCGCCCGGCTCGCCGGTGCGCGCATACTGCAAGATAGTCTGCACGATGGGCTCCACCTCTTCATCGCGAACAATCATCTCGATTTTGACCTTCGGGGGCAGATAGATGGTATATCCGGCGCCGCGATAGTGTTCGCGGGACTCCTCGTTGCTACCGCGCCCGCGCACATCGGTCACGGTCATCCCGACCACACCCAGCTCGCTCAGCGCCAGCTTGACCTCATCCAGCTTGAATGGGCGAATGATACACTCGATGCGTTTCACACTGAGTATATTCTACCCCATCGAAGGGACTCCTCGTCTTAATACTCCTTAACAATGCAGTATCCAGAGCAAAAAGCGTGGGTAGCCAGTGGCTACCCACGCGTGAAGCAAACGGGCTATCCGTGCGAGTCGTAAACCACGAACTGAACGCCTGACGCCCCGTTAACCACTCGTTATCCACTTCCTCTACTGTCATCGTTCCCCTGATGTCGCCACGTTATAGCCGCAAGAGACACAGCAAAATACGGAGAAGGACACCTTTTCTACAAAGGAGTAACCTATAAACCATGGATTTCTATTTCGTGGTAAGGAGATGAGGATCATGAGAACCTTTCTCGCGCTCTGCGCGTTACTGATGGGAGGTGCTGCCAACTTCTGCTTCGCTGGTGATGATAGCGCACCTCTCATAGACCCCACACGCCCTGTGACACGCATCACCCGCACCAGCTTCACCCTCCAGTACTTCACGCAGCAACCCTGTGAGACGATGGTGCAGGTACGTGAAGGCGATATTCCCATGATTGCCTGGCGTCCCGAAGGCAAAAAGACCGACTTCTGGGCACAACCCAACGTGCGGGTGGTGCGCGTTGCCGGACGCAGACAGTGGCACACCGTGACCGTAGATGGTCTCCAACCCGGCAAACGCTACTTCTACCGCATCTACGACCCGGGGGCAACCCCTACCCCTGAAGAGAAACGCTGGGGTGCGCAACCGCCGTGGCGGCGTGAATACGCGGTCTCCACGCAAGCGCCGAAGGGATACAAGACCATCATCCACGTGCCGGTGAAAGTGCTGATTATGCCCAACGTGATCAACGTGGCTTCCGCGCACGATGCTAGCGGTGCCATCGCCCCGCGTCCGCAGAAGCTCACCCCACAGGAACTGGAGATTATTCGCAAGGAGTACGAAGCTGCCTCGCGCTTCTTCTGGGTCAACAGCGGAATGCGCTTCTGGGTAGACTTCCAGATTTTCATCGACGACCGCTGGCAACGCTGGGGACCGGAACCCGATAACGTGGATGCCTTCTACAAAGGATGGCCCCTTTGCCGCAGCTACCCGGGCGAGGACTTTCGCGGTCCCGGAGGCGGCGAGTTTACCATTGTAGACACGAAGGACATCCTGCGCACCAACACCCAGCCCGTTGATGAAGAACGCCCTTACCCCGGGCAAATCGAGCAGGCGTTTCCCCGCCGCTGGACCCCTCGCACCCAGAAGTGGGAGTTTTATGGCTCAGGAGGAGGAACCTTTGGGGTAGACGGTTTGCCTGACGGGATACCCGCCCGCTCACAGTTCCTGGGTGGGGGCGACACCGCCTGGCTGGTGACACACGAGTTCCACCATCAGATGGAGTCCTTCGGCGCGTTCTCGCTGGCGAACCGCGAGGACGACCGTATCGTCTTCAACCATCCCGAACCGCGCTACCGCCGCGTCAACCCCGACGGAACTATCTCTGAAAACACATGGAACGGCGCAGGCAGGCACGGCGAGCACTGGCAGTGCATGGCATACTGGGATCGCACCCTCACCGACGCGCAGTGGCTGCGCATGTATATCGGCTATACGCTCACGGTACGCGACGCCGACGAGGACGGCGTACCCGATAACGACCCGCGTCTGCCTCTGGATGAAAAGCGATTCGGCAGCAACCCTCGCAAACGCTCTACCGACGGCAGGATCACCGACCTGCGCAAGGTGATGCTGAGCACGTGGGCATACTCGCACCTGCAGTTCAGCTTCAACAAACCGCCTGCCCAGTATATCAAGCCGAACCCCACCAGCCCGGACAGCGATAGGGATGGACTGACTGATGACATAGATCTCTACCCCCTCTATCCGTGGCAGCCGTTCATTTACGCGTACCGCGCCACAGTGGACGGCGACGAGAACGAGTGGCAACATATCCCGCCCGCCGGGGAGATGAACAAGGGTGGAATGCGTTTCACCTTTAAGCAAGCACATGACGAGAACGCCTACTACGGGCTGTTCACCGTGAAGGGCAACTGGAAGCGTATCTACGCCGTTTTTGACGGCGAGGGCAAAGGTGTCTTCTCGCGTGAGGGTATCCAGACTATAGAGGTATTGAACGGCGACACCCTGACCGTGCGCTCCCCCTGGGCACCCGCGCCGGGCTTGAAGTGGAAATCCTCGCGCAAGGCGGATGGCACCACCGTCTTCGAGTTCAGCCTGCCCAACCGCGGTGAGGGAATATGGTTCTGGACGCGCGGGGGACGCGAAATCGGCGCATCGATAGACGTTATCGCCGCCGACGATAAGGCGTACTCGGTGTACGAGCCGTACCACCTGTTCTACGCGGTGATGCTGGAGCCGAATGGACGCTTCCCCATGCCCTCCAATGCTCCTGCCGAGTTAACTCGTGAATCGGCGACGCGCGTGCTGGTGCCCGATGACCCCGCGCTGAAGTTCACCGGCAGTGGTTGGAAGCTGGAGGGAGGTGTGCTGCGCCATTCCGGGCACGAGGAGTCGGTAGTGTATCTCGATGGACTGAACGCGCTGGAGTTCGACCTGTGGGCGCAAATCGAGGCGAAACAAGACGGCATCTTAGGCGCGTTCCTGCCCGGTACGCCGCAGATGAATGCGGGCGTGGACTACATTGCCTTTGTGGGTGGCTACGGCAACACGATTACCCGTTTCCGCCTTTTCGGACGCGAAGAGGGCGACGGCGAGGTGATGATGACTCCAGGCAAGCACAGCCTGCAGCTCTCGCGACGGGGTGGTGAGGTGTGGCTGCTGGTGGACGGCAAACCCGTTCTTTACGCCGCCGATCCGAATCCCAAACAACCGGTAAACCGCCTGGCGGTTATCGGCGGGTACGGCGGTGACCAGGTGCTCTACGAGATACGGATACGGGTGCCATAACCTGCTGAAGAATCGCGCTCCGTCCCTGCTGAGCGTTGTGCTCACGACGGAGCGCAAAATTCCCCCATCTCCTTCGTGCAAGCGGGAAGGCTTGGTCATACTGCCAGCGGCAGACTACAGATAACCACCAGCGTAGCCCACGTTGAACTTCATGGTGGTTTCTTGTGCGTCGTCCTGGCGAATATTCGCCTCCACGTTGCGATGCATCAGGTTCTCGACGATGATTGTGCGGTCAGCGTTGACCAGTTCTACGCCCACGCGGTTCTCCTGAAACTCGTTCTTGCGGATAGTGTGGCTGTGCGGACGCGGGGCGGTTCTCTCGCCTTCCTTCATCTCCAGCGGACGGATGCCGTGGTCCTGGTTTGCCGCGATGCGCACCCCCTTTCCGCAGCGGGTGAAGATGTTCTCCTCAATCAGCCAGTCGCGGCTGGTGTCATTGTCGGGAACGGCTTGGGCAAACTCGGGCACATATTTGCTCCACAGCAAGATACCGTGTCCACACGCCTGGAAGGTGTTGCGCCTCACGGTAAAGCCCACCCCGTTTTCTACCGCAATGCCCGCTTGCCGATTGTGCAGCATACGGTTTTCCTCTATCACGAACTCGCGCGAGAAGCCCAGCCAGAAGCCATAGTTGCAGTAGTTGGCGAAGTTATTGCGGTATACGTTGCCCCGACTAAAGGTGGCTTCAAAAGCGATGTTGGGACTGTAGGAGCCGTCGTTCTTCTCGAACAGGTTGTCGTCGCAGCCAACGGGTTCCATCTGCGGCGTCATGCCTGCCAGGAAAAAGCCGTCGCCGCCCAGGCGAGCGTAGTTTCTGCGGAAGGTATTCCGGCAGGATTTGTACACGATGAGAAAGCCGGTGGCGTCCGCGCCCATGTGTCCGTAACGCTCGCCGCGCGGCTCGTAGCGGCAGCAAAAGTCGGCAAAGTTCTCTTCGTACAGGCTGTCGCTGGTGTCGTATAGATGAAATCCGAAGCCGCTACAGTAGTTAGCGACGTTACCTCGCACAGTCAGATAGCGGCAATGGTACGCCAGCAAACCGTTCATCTGATGCTGCAGGTCATTGCTGGCAATCAGGCTCTCCTCCACCCGACATAGCAGGATGCCCCCACCGTACGCCTTCTCGGCGGGTAGCCAGATGTCCAGAAAGATGGTGTTCGGCTCTACTTCGGCGGTGGAGGTTATCTGGCAGTCGGTGATGGTCAGCCGTTTGCAGTCGGTAGCGTGAATGCCGTGATAGTACTCGCGCAGACGCAGCCCCTTGATGGTCACGTCTTTTCGCCCTTCCACGCGCACCCCCACGCCCGTACGCTCCTTGCCGATGAGTAATGCCCCGTTGCCATCCAGAGTGATTCCATCGGCAGCGATGGCAATGCCGTTCGGCAGATAGTATACGCCCGGTTGCAGCACGGTATCTTCGGTAATCACCATCCCATCGGTGGGAACAATCATCATTCTCCTCCTTAGCGAATGATCAGTTTCACCGCAGCTGCTGCCGCCAGCACCAGTACCACACTATCGAACAGTCTCTGCGGGATGCGCGGCAGCAGCCACCTTCCTGCATACACCCCTGCGACAATGACAGGTATCACTACCAGGTTCAACAGCAGGCTGTGCGCTGTGATTATGGGACGAGCCGGGTTGAGGAGGCTCAACCCGATGAATATCGGCAGCTTGGACTGGTTCACCGCGAAGTAGTACCAGGCGGACGTGCCCATGAACTGCTCCTTGGGTAACTGCAAGCTGGTTAGATAGATTCCCATGATGGGTCCTGCAGCGTTGGAAACGGTGGTCGCAAAGCCGGCGGCGGTGCCCGTAGAGGCTACACCTATCGACGAGTGTGGGGTCAGGCGATCGCCCCATCGCTGGCGTAGCAGATGTATCGCCAGCATGACCAGCACCAGCGCACCGATGAGCGGTTCCAGCAGGTCTTTGCCCCCTTTTGCTTCACCAAGCCGCCACAACGCCAGCGCACCCAAAGCCATTCCCACAACTACCCAGGGTATCAGCTCTATCAGACGGCTCCACTGGGTGTGCTGCCGATACCACTTGACCGCGAAAAGGTCGCCCACAATCAGCATGGGTAGCATCGTGCCGACGGAAGCCCTGCCTCCAAAGGCGGCAGCTAACAGGGGAACCACCAGAATGCCGATACCCGGCACCCCCGTTTTGGAAACACCGATGAGGAAGGCGGCAACGGCTCCCAGCGCTATCTGCCACGTCTCGTACGGTAACACCTCAGCGTGTCGCCCTGCCCGAGATAACTAAAGTGCCTTCCACCTGTTCCCCACGATGGTTCACCAGACCGATTCCCACGGCACGAAGCACCTCAAGGGTGGGTTCATCGAAGCGCATCGCGAACACGTAGGGCAGGTAGGGCGGAGCATAACCCGCCTCTCGGAGCCTGCGCTGGTAGTTCTTCGATTGCACCCGTTGCGCCCAGCGGTACACATCCTTCGTACCGAGGCGATGCTTTACTTCCACCACCACGGTCAAATCTTGACCATCAGGATCCGTCGCCAGCAAGATGACATCTACTTCGCCGTCGATGATGGCAGACTGCACCGATTTGCGGATGACGTACCCCCGCTTTTTCAGCACCCACGCCACCATGTCCTCTGCTTCGTCCTCGACGGTCATGCCGATGGTGTTGGACAGGTTGCGCACTTCGCGCTGCAGGCGTTCGAAAGCCACCTCCAGACGTTGCTGTCCTCGCTCCAGACGGTCCAAGCGCGCATCTGTCTGCTGTCGGTATCGGGCGAACTCCTCCTCCGTGCGCCGCTGTGCCTCCGCGAGTTCCTGAACTACCTGCTCCAGACGGTTGAAACGCTCTTCGACATAGGCACGGTACCGCGCGAACTCCTCCTCGCTGCGTCGCTGCGCCTCTGCCAGAGCCTCTACCGCCTGCTCTAAACGGGTTAGCCGGGCGTTCGTCTCCTCGCGATACCGCGCGAACTCCTCCTCGCTGCGTCGCTGCGCCTCTGCCAGAGCCTCTACCGCCTGCTCTAAACGGGTTAGCCGGGCGTTCGTCTCCTCGCGATACCGCGCAAACTCCTCCTCACTGCGTCGCTGCGCCTCTGCCAGAGCCTCTACCGCCTGCTCTAAACGGGTTAGCCGGGCGTTCGTCTCCTCGCGATACCGCGCAAACTCCTCCTCCGTGCGTCGCTGCGCCTCTGCCAGCGTTTGTACTGCGGAGGTCAACGCCGCAATCTGCTCCTCTGTACGCTGCTGAGCCTCGATGAGCTTCTGCATCTGCTGAGGGAGCGTGAAAAACTCCTGTCCCAGCAGCGCTTCCAGCAAACGTCCTCTCCACTCGGGGTGCTGCTGCAAAATCGCAAGCAGATCGTCTAAATCCTGTACCGTGAAAGGCATCTTCTGTCACCTGTTGTATTATACCGTGATTCGAGAACAGTCTTTTAATCCATCCAAACAAACGCCTTTACCACACCATCTCGATACTGCGCGGCGGTATCGAATGCCTGCTGACACTGCGCCATAAGGATATTCTTGCAGGGACGCAACGCCGGCTGGAATCCCAACCCGAACTGCCCGTTCTGCGGGGCAGTCCCCCTGTGACGCGCAGTGAGTGGGTGCTACGCGACGATACGGGGCGCCTCTTTGTGACCGGAAAGTAGATACTTATCCACATACAGGGGCAGGAAATCATGGTGGAGGGCATCCTGCGACGAGGAGGGAGGGGGCAGATAGACATCAAGGCGAAGCAGGTGTTGCCTGCCTCGCTCCCATAAACAGGTAGCCCCCTCTGCTATTTCTTCATGCGGTGCCGTTTGAGCGCGTACAAAGCAATGGGTGCAGCACCTGAGGCAAACAACACCAGAGTACTCGCATCCGGGACAGCCGGTGAACTCTGCGTTACCACATTGCCCGGCTGACGATTGGCATTGTTCTCTCGTCTGCCGAGTGACTGCGCGTCCGCTGCTCGCCATGCCACGAGCGCACCTGCTGCCGCGACAAGCAAAACCCATTTTTTCATAGAAAAGACCTCTCCTCTCTGGTTCTCCACTTCCGATATTATATATTGCAAGTTCCGTGCCATTCAAGGGATATAACAGGGTTTTGTAAGAAAAAAACATTAGTTTTTTCGCTATCTTTGCTGTAAAATCTACGAAACGCGCTTTTTTACCACCTTCGGTGGTACATCACCCATTCCAGTATCATCACCGCCAGTAATACTCCCGCCAGCCAGTGCCACCACTCTCGCCGCGCCAGTACTTTCCTGACGCCGGCGGTGGCGCCGGTGAGCGCCGGGGAACCGTACTGGTTCACTGCCAGATCCGTCTCCTCGCGTTGCGCAAGATTCACTGCGAAGAGATAGCCTGTATCCGGGCACCGATAAAAACCGGTTTGCACGGTGGCCTCAAAGGGAGCGGTTCCATCCTGTACGCTCAGTTCGGTGGTTTTGCCGTTGGGCAGGCGCACCTCTATCTTCTCGCGCTCACCCGGTACAGGGATAACCGCCAGACCGCCTGCCGGTATCAACCCTCGCTCTGCGCTTTCCGAGGGCGCGCTCAGCCAGCGCAGGGCGTTCAGCATCATGACCGGAAACGCCACACGCAGCGGCAAGTCGGAAGATGTCACATCGAAAGGGATGAGCAACCAGCGTTTGTCCGGCTTCTGCAAGGATACCATCACCGCTCCCTCGCTCACTTCCGCCAGCGTCTCGGTTCCCGGTTGGGGCAGTACAGGAGTGACCTTGCTCAGACGAACCGAGGCGATGTCTACGTAGCGCATGACGGGGTGCGTGTGGTGCCAGTCTACCACCACGCTGTTCTCCACCGCTTGCAGAGGCACCACCGGAAACCACTGCGGGATAACCCCGATCAGCACAGCGTGGCTGGTTGGGGGCGTAGCCGGCTCAATGTTGTCGTAGACCACTACATCATACTTGCCGGCTGTTTCGGTAGTGGGCGGGGATGTCGTCTTCTCGACAGTGGTGCGCGGGTCCAGATTCAGCGCGGTTTCCAGGAAGAGGTTACCTCTGGTCACCAGCAACACCTTCAGCGGGCGAACCGGATGCAATACTGCGTAGGCAGTATTATCGCAGGCGAGGGCGTCGCGCGTGTCCAGCCGAACGCGCAGCTCCTCAGGGCGGTCAGCAGGTATCAGCCGGCGGAACAGCACGGGAACTTCCGATTTGGGCGGTATGACCACCTCCTGGGCGTCCGCCAGATTATCGCCGCGCCAGAGCTCCATCGTGTAGCGCCGTTCCCTCTCGCTGTTGTGGCGTACGGCCACGAAGAGGTCAAATCTCCCCGGAGCGTTGCGATCTTCGTGCAGGTCTATTGCTACGATGCCTGCGTTTTCGGCACGAGTGCCCACGGTATGGTACTGCAAGCGCGCTCTGCCTGTGTCGATGTCGCGCGGCTCGGCAAAGCCGCCATCGGTGAACACCTCGATCGTTGGGGCGGCGAAAGAGCTCAAAATCGCCGCTGCTAGCGCGAGCGACTCGGCAACGTTGGCGCCGGTCTCGGAGGGTTGTGCGCTCTGGAGGGCACGGAGCAGCTCGGAGCGATTATATGTCAATCCGCACAACACACGCGGACGCACTCCCGCCAGCACGATGGCTGCCTGATCTCCCGGAGGCATCTTCTGGAGATACTCTCGCGCCATAGCGCGAGCCCGCTCGAAACGGTTAGGTGCCACATCGGTTGCCAGCATGCTGGCGCTGCCATCCAGCACCAGCACGTGCGCCTCGCCGGAGTACATCCACGCGCGGGTATAAGGTTGTGCCACAGCCAGCACCAGTAAGAGTGCCGCCAGCAGTTGCACCAGCAACAACCAGTGCTTGCGCAGTCTCTGCCACGGTACGTTCGCCTGAAAGTCCTGCAGTACCTGCCTCCAGAGCAGCACGGCGGGAACCTCCACACGCCGGCGACGCAGACGCAGGATGTAGAGTACAACAATCGTCCCACCGACAGGCAGAAACCACAGCAGATTCCACACGGCAAGGAACCTCATGCCAGCACCCCCTTCGCACGCATCTCGCGCAGCACAAACTCCTCCAGCGATTGCGAGGTATCTGCCAGCAGGTAGTTGCCCCCGAAATGTCCGCACAGGGCGGAGGCACTGTCGCGCAGTTGCTGGAGTGCGCGCTGGTAAAGTTTCAGGGCAGAAGCGGAAAGGCTGACCTCGCGCGTTTCACCCGTTTCGCTGTCCACCAGCAACAGATCGCCCATCAGGTCGGGGTGCAGCTCTTGCGGGCTGAGGGTGTGGATAACGGTGAGTTCGTGACGGCGGGAGAGCAGGGTGCGTAGCGCCTCACTCCACTCCTGGTCCATCAGGTCGGTGAGCAGGTACACCGCCCCTCGATGTTTCCAGCTGTTGACCACCTGCTTTGCAGAGTGAGACAGGAGCGTACTTTGCGCCTCAGGAGGACTTCCCAGAAAGCGGAGCAGGGGAACCAGTGACTGCTTGCCGCGCACAGGGCGCATCCAGAGCACATTGCCATCCGCTATCAGTCCCGCGCCCACGCGATGGAAGCGACACAGCGCGATATAGCCAATTGCCGCTGCAACCTGCAGGGCGAACAGCAGTTTAGTCGGCTCCCCGAAGCGCATGGAACGACTGCAATCTACCAGTAGCAGCACGTAGATGTCCTCTTCCTCCACGTATTGTTTCAGATAGAGGCGGTCTAATCTGCCGTACGCTTTCCAGTCCACGTAGCGCAGGTCATCGCCCGGAGAATATTCGCGAAAGTCGGCAAATTCCACACTGTAGCCACGTTTGGGCGAACGATGTTCCCCCTTCCACTGTCCCGGCAGGGGGCGCCGGACCAGCAGTTGCAGACGCTGGAGGCGCTGCAGGAAGGACGCCTCCAGCAAAGGGTTTTCCGACACAGAGGTCATTTGCGCTGGGCGAGAGCCTTTTTTACCGTCGCTTCGAACTGGGCAAAGGTGTGGTCACCGAGGAGCTTGGCAAAAGGCTTGCCATTGCGGTCGTACACGATTGTGTACGGAATCGCCCCGGGCCAATCGCGGTCTACCGCGTTGATAAACTTCTCCGAATCGCCCGGCTTCTTGATGAACGCGGGCATCTTCGCCTTCTGCTGCTGCAGGAACTGCGCCACCTTTGCCTCATCCGCTACATCATCCACCGAGATGACAAGCACATCCACGCCGCGGTTACGATAGGTGTTGTACAGTTTGACCAGCGCAGGAAATTCAGCGCGGCAGGGAGGGCACCACGTTGCCCACAGGTTCACCACGACCACCTTGCCCTTGCGTTTTGCCAGCTCCTTTTTGAAGCCGGCGCCATCTACCTGTGGTACTTTGGCTGCCGCCTGTGCCAGCAGTGTGATGCCCAGCAACACGGCGATCCAACCGATGGAACGTTTGACCACCGCTCCTTACCTCACTCTCTTAATCGTGCATCCGAAAGCCTTTGTTTCGGCGCGCGGTGGGTTCTTTCCTGCCAACAGTGCGTCCAGCGTATCGCGCAGGTCGTGCGAGGTGATATTCGCCGGGTTCTGGCTGTCGTCGATGCGCCCGTGATAGCGCAGCACGCCCTTCGCATCCATCACGAAGATTTCGGGGGTGAACTGCGCGTTGAATCGGTCGGCAATCTTATTGTCCTCGTCCTTCAGCACCGGGAAGGGGAAGCCGTTTTGCTTTGCATGTTCCGCTACTTCCGGGGTGGGCTCAATCACGTTGGAGTTGATGCCCACGAAGCGTATGCCTTTCGCCATGTATTGCTGTGCGAGGGTGCGCATGCGCTCGTTGTAGGCGTTCGAAATGGGGCATCGGGTGGCGATGAACATCACTACCGTTGCCTTTTGCTTGCGGTCGCCATACACCGACTCCATCTTGCCGTTATCCGCGCGGGGCAGCTGGAAATCCGGTATGGGTTGCCCCAGTTTTGCCTGCCAGGTGTGGACGGTAACGGTAGTGGTGGGCTTTTGCTGCAGCAAAGCCAGCACCTGCTTGCCATGCTGTTGGACGTTCACATCGGTGATAACTTGCGCTATCTGACCGGCTGGGTTGATGATGAAGGTTACCCGCTGAGCCAGTCCTGCAGGCATCAGCACGCCATACTGCTTTGCCACCTTGCCGCCCACGTCTGCGAGCAGGGGATAGTTCAGCCCCTCTTTGTCACAGAACTCGCGCTTGGACTTCACATCCTGAACGCTGATGCCAAACACCTGCACGCCCAGTTGCTGGAATTCGGACATCGTATCGCGTAGAGAACGCGCCTCCAACGTGCAACCGGGCGTCATGTCTGCAGGATAGAAGGCGAGTACGACCGTCTTGCCGCGATACGCTGAAAGCCGGTGCCGCTTGCCGTCCTGGTCCTGCAGGGTGAAGTCGGGTGCGGGACGTCCCTGAGACAGCGGGTCCGCAAACAGGTTGCCGGTGAACCACAGCGCGCCCAGAATAGCCGCAGTAACAGCTGCTACACCTGCCAGAGCCTTCTGCCAGCGATTCATGGAAACTTCTCCTCCCGCTTTGTGCGTTTTGTTATCGATACGGTTAGCAGAGATAAACAGGTTCCCTACCTCAGGTGGAAACGCTTCGACCTCAAGAAACGGGGAGTGATAAAGCGAGCGGCTGCCAGCAAAGCAGCCGCTCCCAGGGAGAGGCGGACTACTCTTCCTCTAGCCCCATACCGCCTCCTCGTCTGCCAGCCAGTCCGCCAGGCCCTCCGGCACCTCCGCCGCCGGATGGCATCCCGGAAGGTGCACTCAACGACGGACCCGGCATCGGGCCGGCGGAGGGTCCAGCCATTCCCGGCATGGGACCGCGCGGAGCCATACCCGGCATCATACCCGGAGGCGCGCCATAACCCGCATAAGGACCGGTAGGTGCGCCGTAGGGTGCACCACCACCGTAGGGGCTTCCGCCATACGCTGGCGCACCGCCCATTCCGCCGGTAGACGTACTGGCGTACGAAGGCGATACGGGCTGAGGCATGCGGTTGTTGCCGATCACGATGAACACCACCACGAGCACGATGCCCAGCGCGATGGTGCCCAGGGTGATGGGGTCGAGCTCAAACCCCTTTCTGGAACTTCGCATCGGGAGACCTCCCCTTCTGTTCAACGGTCGTACCGTGTTCTATCAGCATGTTATCTTGGAAAGAGGGTGTTTGTCAAGCTGTCTCGGTGGTTGTTCGGAAAACTCGCCATTTGCCGCTGCCTCTCGCACAACCGCAGGTGCGTCTTTGGAGGAATGCGTTCTGTCGCGTCCGAAACGGACGGCTCGGCGGGAGCCGAGCCCTCAAACAGCACTACCTGACCTCCTCGCACGCGGGGAGGAGGATGTGGAGGGGCGCACGGCGGTGCGCCCCCCTGAAGCCTTACTCATCCCCAATCAAGCCGAAGTTCTTGACGAGGATGCCGAAGTCAAACAGGGTGACCTCCTCATCCCCGTCCAGATCGGCGTTGGCGTTCCAATTGGCATCGCCGAGCATACTGCCGAATGCGGCGACCAGCTGCCCGAAATCGAACAGCGTGACCTCGTTGTCTCCATCGACGTCACCGTTGACCAGGCTGAAGTTCACCGTCGTGTTGCCCACGATGGAGATGCTACCGCGCACCTGCCTCAGCCAGTGCGACGCCTTTGCCGACACATCGAACGTGCCGGTGCGGGTGGTGCTGAAAGCGTAAAGGTTGCCGTCCAGCAGCACGATATGCGTCTCCAGCGGGGTGGTGTCACCCGGGTTGCGCAGTTCGATGGTTACCGGCGTGTCGGTGGGGTCTGCGGTGTAATCTTGCAGAAGCACTTGACCGCTGATGGTGTATACGTTCGGCGCAACCGTGAGTATACCCCTGCCACTGCTCGGATTGAGCGGGTCATCCCCTGCAAAGTTCACTTCAATCACGTGGTCGCCCAGTGAGGCTCCTGCCGGGATGGTGTAGGGCACAGTGGCAACTGCACTGGAATTGGTCACCGCGCTACCGATCGGATTGCCATCCACCTTGAATCTGAGCGTGCGCCCCACTATCAGCGCTCCATCGTGCGTGCGCGTGAGCTTTGCGTTCAGGGTCACCGTCTCTCCGCGTACACCCGAAACGTTGGACACGTCCACTGTGGTGTTTGCATAGCGGCGGAAGGTGGCGGTATCCGACGTGCCGTGATACATGAGGTCCCCCGCAAAGGAGGCGCTCATCGGGCAGTTGCCCAGCACCCCGGAGGTTACTATCCACGAACGGGTGGCTACCCCCGAAGCATTGGTGGTAGCGGAACCCGCGGAATTTCCATCCACCACGAAACTGATGCTCTTGCCCGACACCGGCGCGTTGTCTACCACCCGGCGCAGGGTGGCGGTCAACGTGGCATACTGCCCTATCGTGCCCGAAGCGTTGTCCAGGTCCAGCGTGGTGGTATACCTGGTCGCCACCGTGTACTGCGGACTGTAGCCCCAGTTTCCTGCCACATCGCGCACCGCGAACTGGATTCTGTTCTGCGTCGCGCTCTGCTGGTTGAAGGGCACGTCGCTGGCGGTGATGGTTTGGAAGGCTGTGGTGCCATCCGAACCGGTAGTCACCGCGCTATACCAGCTGCTCCAGGTCGTTCCCCCATCTTTGGAATAGCGATACCAGCTCGGCACCGAGGTCGCCAGACCGGACAACACGTCCCGTACCTGCACCGTGCAGGTGGGCGTCAATCCGGTGCTACCCACGCTGGTGATGGTGAAGTTCTGCCAGTCCTGCGGCTCGGTGAGGTCTATCTTCACCACCTGCCAGCCGCTGCTACTGTAGTTGCCCGCTCGGTCGTAGGCGCGGAAGTATATCTGGTTCTGCCCTGTTGCACCTTCCTGATTGAAGGGCACGTTACTGGCGGTGATGCGTTCCAGAGCGGTGGAGCCGTTGGAAGCGGTGGTGGTGCAGGTAAACGGTCCCTGCGTGCCGGTGGCTGCGGTCCAGTACCAGTAGTGCAGTTCGCTCGTGTTCAGTCCTGACAGGGTGTCCTGCACCTGGATGGAGCAGTTGGGTGTGGGATCGTTTGTCCAGTCGGGCTGGAAGCCCTGCCAGTTCGTGGGGGCAGTGCCGTCTACGATCACCGTGCGGGTGACCGAGGCGGTTCCGCCGTTGATCGACTGGATGTCGTAACGGATGCTCTTGCTACCCTCGGTGGTTCCCTTCAGGCTCCAGATGAGGCGACGACTGTATCCTGCAGGGATATTGCCCTGGTTCATACCGTCTTCGCCCACGAAGGATACGCTCTCTTCAGCGCCGTCGGGCGCGTAACGCACGTAGGTCATACCGTTGAGCGTGACGCCTGCTGTCAGCACATCGAGGTCGCCGAAAACACCAGAGGCAACGTAGGATCCCGCTTGTGCGGTGCCGGTAACGTCAAAGTTCACGTTGGGTCTGACCGCTACCGGAGCGCTGAGCGAGATGGTCACGTTCGGGGTGGTGTCGCCGACCACGTATTTTCGAGTCACCGCCCATGCCTGCGAAGAGCCTTCATTCTGGGAGTAGGTGTACACCTTAATGCGATAGTTGCCTGCGGTGGCGTTGGTGACGTTAATGACCTCCACATTGTCGCGGCTGGAGAGAGAGTACCATTCCCCGCTGGCTCCTCCGGTGAAAGGCTCCTTGTCCAGATAGAGGTCGAGGTCGTTCTTGAGCGCAACGCTTCCGCCCGATGGGGCGGGCGCGTCGGGATACACCAGCACGATACGCAGCAGAGCCACGTTCTGGGACAGGCTGAAGTCGATGGTCTTGAGGCTGCCGGTGCCGCCGTTGGAGTCCCAAGTGGTGTTCCAGCTGCCGTCTATCGCGTAGTGGGAGAGCATAGAATCCACCTTGCCTCGCCCCTGGGCGGTGGTGGCATGACCGAGGTTGATGGCATTGGCAATGATAGTGGACTTGGTTGCCCATGCGGTCATGTTGTAGTGACCTATCATCCCCGCCACCAGCCCAGCCACATGAGGAGCCGCCATCGACGTGCCGCTCCAGCCGAGGTTGTATCCGGTGTCACTGGTGTTACTCAGCGAGTCAATCCAGATACCGCAGGCGACCACGTCTGGTTTCACCCGTCCGTCACCTGTGGGACCGCGCGAGGAGGTACTGCGCATCTGGTCCACTGTCGTCTCACCGTCATCGTAGATAGAACCCACGGTGAACGCGCCTTTTGCCACGCCGGGTGAGCCCACTGTTCCCTCGTTCGGACCGTCGTTGCCAGCAGCAATCACCGGCACGATGTTCTGCTGGAATATCTCATCCACTTTGCGAGACTGGGCATCCGTACCGACCAGGTTGGTGCCGCTGGCACCGCCACTATAGTTGAACACCTGTCGCTTGTAGCGCGTCTCTCTGCCCTGCATGTCCAGCAGACCCTGGTAGACAGAGTCGCCTTCCGAGTGTCCGTCTGCACGGAACACTTTGCTAAACAGAAAGTCGTAGCCATCTACATCCGTGTCTCGCAGACCCTGCGCCGTGCCCCGATACCGGAACTGCGCTCGCCCTTCGCCCATGAAGGTGCCGGACACATGTGTACCGTGACCATGCTGGTCGTCATACCATTGTGTCTCGGAGGTGCGGTTGTAGCCTGCGCTACCGTAGCGGATGTTGGCGAGGTCCTGGTGCGAGATGCGCACTCCGGTGTCCATCACACCCACCTTGATGGAGCGTCCACCTTCAGGACGACCATCGTGCTGGTAATACCACAAGAGGTCGGCGTTGATCGATGCCTGCGATTGAGTGTGCATCACGTGAGCCTGTCGTATCGGCTCCACAAACAGCACCGCGTCCATGTCCAGCAGGCGGTTCACCGTCGCCGCGTCCGCCACTATCGCCAGCACGCCCAGCGAGGGGTCGTACACACCCGTCTCCGCCGCCATGCTCTCGATAGCTGCCTTCGCGCCTTCATCCGCACCGAACAGGTTCACATACAGCCAGACGCGCTCGCCTGTCCCGTCGCCCATGAAGTAGAGCAACTCGGGGTCTAACTTCTGCACCGGGTTGGGCTGCCCCACCCAGCGCACCTGCGGATGAGAAGCCACTGCGTTCAGCACATCCACCGGTATCCGCGCCTGATAGGCACTGTAGGGGTAGAAGCCGAGCAGTTCCACCCCGCGCTCCTGAAGCCACGCCTGCAAGCCCTCGTCCAGCCTGCCGTTCAGCAGGATGAGCGCATACACTGCAGGTTTGGTGATGGAGGTTTGTGCGGAGAGTTGTGCTGCCCGCTGTTGCGCCAGCCGCGCCAGTGCAGGCTGCAGCTTTTCGCCTGGCGGGGGGATATACTCTCCGCTGAGGAACGCCAGTGCGACCTTCTCGCCCTTGGTGCCGAAGGGAAGCGGGAAGCGACCAGCGTCCACCACGCCCTCATTGCCCACAGCCTGTCCTTCCTGCAGGTATGCGGGACCGACAGGTCGGTTGGGGTTGGCTTTCTCGGGGCGGGTGTGTGCGACGGAGGTTTCATAGACAAGTGGGGGTTGTATTCCGGGTGCAGTGAGGAGCATGTCGAGCGGGCTAACCGGAAGAGGATAGAATACGCCGGATACGGAGCTGGGCTTCTTCGCCTGCTGTGCCGGCGCCAGTGCCGACACGCTCAGCAGCGGCAGCACCATCAACATCCACACCGCAGGCAGAAGCCGGTTGCGGTTGAGTCTCATGGAGATAACCTCCCCTCTTTTCAGGGCATCGCTCGCTGCCCAGTCCGGTCTGGGTGAGTGCAAGTTCTCGCCCTGTTTGCGTCACGGCATGTTCGGCGGATGGAATCTACCATGCCATATTACTATATATGCATAATCCGTGCCAAAACAAGGGTTTAGAGAAGGATTCGCGTATTTTTTTCAAAATTAGTTTTGTAATTTATCTTATAAGTCAAACAACACGGTCCAATGACCCTGTATGCGCGCAAACAGTCATGGATGTTTCCCTCGCGTGGAGGGGACTGAAGCCTTTTGGAAGGAAGGCAGGAGCTTATTTCCACCATGAGGAATGTTGTGGCAAGTTTCCGATGCAGGAGGTATCCAGGTGCTGATTTACGTTTGCTTTTCTCAGCCCGAGGAGTGGGAGAGCGCGATTGCGGGATGGACGCATATCGCCCTGCGCTTGGAAGAAGCCAGTGGAGGCAGGTGGTGCCTGACTGTGCCTTTCTACCGGCTCAGCGTGGACTTCGTGCGCCAGGTGCAACCTGAAGCCATTATCCTGAGCGGTTTTGGACGCTCTTTTCAGGATTTCGAGGTGCGGGATTTCTACCCCGTCGCGGACGTTGTGGAGACGTTCGAGGACATTCCCATCCTTGCTTTCTGTGGCGGTCACCAGCTGTTAGGTTTTCTGTTCAACGGGACGCTACGCACCGCAGAACGCCTGTATGACGAGCCGATGCGTCTGCGCCGTCCCGGCGAGCCGATTATCAACCCCGACTACCACCCGGAATATTTCATGGAAAACGGCTTCTACGAACTGACCCTGCACGAGCCGGACCCGCTGTTTGAAGGTTGCGGCGACCCGCCCATTGTGCGGGAGGCACACTATTGCGAGATCAAAAAGCTGCCACCTGGTTTCAAACTGCTGGCTTCCACCCCTGAGTGTCGTATCCAGGCAATGCGCCATCTGCAGAGGCCGATTGTGAGCGTGCAGTTCCATCCCGAACTGTATACCGAGAGATTCCCGGACGGCAAGCGTATCCTGGAAAATTTCTTCCGCGAAATGCTAACCGCCCGTTCGGCATGATCATCTGCGAGGTGTCCGATCGGGAGACAGATGAGAAGGAGAATCTCATCATTATACCGGGGCAATAGCACTCTGGAGGCTATCGATGCTACGCAGAGCACTGGTAGGAGCTATCCGCTGGGATGCCTGGCACGGTGAGCTCAGCGAGGTGGGTAAAGCGGTGGAAAACACTCTCTCGCCGCCGCAGTACCGTTTCCGCCTGCCGTGGTTCGCCCAGGTGGGAAAGAATGGTTCCATCCGCATCCGCGGCGACCGTCCAGGCGTTTTGGAACAGGAGATTGCGTATGCGCGCAGGGCTGGACTGGACTACTGGGCTTTCGTCACATATCCTGAGCACCATCCGCTCTCTCTGCCTCTGCGCCGTTTCGTAGAAATGCCGCCCGATCACGGATTGCGTTTTTGCAACATCGTGGAATGGGAGCGGTTTGATGGACCGGACGGTTATCACCGCATGGTGCGTCGGTTGGTAGGCTATTTCCGCCTGCCACATTACCAGCGCGTGGTGGGTGACCGCCCGCTCCTGTATCTGCTGACACATGAGAACCGATGGGTGTTGCAACAGTGGGGAAGCATAGACGCCTTTCGGCGAGCGGTGGACTCTCTTCGGACCGTCTCCGTGCGCGCCGGCGCAGGCAATCCCTACATTGCCGTGATGTATTTTGTGCCGCGTGAGGCAGAACAGACACGCCGTGCGATCGGCGCAGACGCTATCTCCGCCTATGCGCTACCTGGCGGCACTCGGGAGGGCGCACCCTTTGAGCAGGCTCTCCGGGAGATGCAGAGACTGTGGCAGCAGATGGTGGATGTCGGTCAGGCGATACCTCTGGTATCGTGGGGATGGGATCCCCGGCCGCGTGTGGATACACCCGTTCCCTGGCACCAGCCCGGACCGGAACATTACCAGACGTTTACCCCGGAACAGTGTGCTCTAGCGGTCAAGGAGGTTCTGGATTTTGTGCGGACACACGGCGAACGCTGCGAGGCAAACGCGGTCATCGCGTACGCCTGGAACGAACATGACGAAGGCGGCTGGCTGTGCCCGACGTTAGGTGCAGATGGTAAACCTGACATCCGGCGCGTGGAGGCAGTGGGCAGAGTGTTGCGCACCTGAACCGTGGGGATGGGATGGCAGGCGAATCTGTCTGGCAGCAGGGAAACAGCGCGTCTCTGCCCAAATGGCAAACACAAGGAGGGATAGACCACATGGCACGTGATGCCTTGCAACGCTGGATAGAAGAACACACCGAAGAGATGGTCACCGACCTGCGCACGCTGCTGCAGTGTGAGAGCGTGAAAAGCCACCCGTTGCCCCTGGCGCCTTTCGGGCTGGGCGTTCGCTGTGCTTTTGACCGTGTGCTGGAGTTCGGCGAGCGATACGGCTTCCGTACGAAGGACTACGACGGCTATGCCCTGCATCTGGAGATGGGCGAGGGCGATGAGATGGTGGCCACCCTCAGCCACGTGGACGTGGTGCCGCCCGGCAACGGCTGGAGCGTGCCCCCCTTCGAAGGCGTGCTGCGCGATGGCTACATCTACGCACGCGGTGCACAAGACGATAAAGGTCCCACTGTTGCCGTTATGTACGCAGCGCGAGCTATTCGAGAACTGGGTTTGCCCATTCGCAAGCGCATCCGTCTGATTGTGGGCGGAGATGAAGAGAGCGGCTGGGAGTGCATGAAATACTACTTCCAGCAGGAACCAGAACGACCCTCGTGCGGTTTCACCCCTGACGGAGGCTGGCCCCTCATCTACGCCGAGAAAGGCATTGTCAACCTGCAGCTGGAAAAGTCTGTGACCCGTTCGGGGAATACTCCCCGTATCGCGTGGGCGCGCGGCGGAGAGCGGGCGAATATGGTGCCGGACCGCGCAGAAGCCTTTGTGCAGGCGACGGATGAACAGATTGGAGCCATCCAGAGCGCGCTGGCAGGTCTCGAAGAGATAGTCACCACCTCCGAAGAGGACGGCGTGCTGGTCACGGCACGAGGCAAATCGGCGCATGGTAGTTCACCTGAGGAGGGAGTGAACGCGGTGGCGAAGCTGCTGGATGCGCTGAAACCGTTGAACCTGCCCGAAGAAGCCACATGGCTGAGCACCGTACGCGACTGGGCAAACAGCGTGGACGGTTCTGCATTGGGTATCGCGCACAGCGACGAAGTGTCGGGGGCGACCACGACGAACCTGGGAGTGTTTGAGTACGACGGCTCAAAGGTGAAGTGTACGGTGAACGTACGCTACCCGGTCACGTGGACGCTGGACGACTTGCTGAATCAACTGCAGACAACCATCGGGGCGACAGGGTTTTCGCTCGCCGGTCACTTCGGCATTGCGCCGCTTTACGTGCCGCTGGAGACGCCTTTCCTGCAGACCATCCTGCGGGTGTACCGCGAAGAGACCGGCGACGACAGTCCACCGAAGACGATGGGAGGTGGCACCTACGCCCGCGCCACGCAAAACATCGTGGCTATCGGCACAGGGTTTGACGGCGATGGTGCAGCGCACGAACCCGATGAGCGTATCGCGGTAAGCACCTTGCAGAAGATTACGCTCATCTACGCACGGATACTGTACGAACTGGCGCAGTGAGTCACGACAGAGTGTGATAACGGGTGCAGGAGAGGAGGATATCTACCGTGCAATCTTCGGTCTGCCTCACCGGTATACGTCAGGTGGAGTGCCTTTCGGTACCCGAGCCGTCACCACAGGTGGGGGACGCGCTGGTGCGCGTACTGCAGGTAGGCATCTGCGGTTCCGACCTGCACCTGTTCCGCGACGGCGCCATCGGCGAGGCCAGGGCATCGTTGCCTTTTGTGCTGGGACATGAGGCGATGGGCATTGTGGAGGAAGTCACCTCTTCAGAATACGCACATCTTCTCGGCAGGCGGGTGGCGATAGAGCCGGCGATACCCTGCCTGCGCTGTGAGTTCTGCCTGCGCGGCGACCTCAACCTCTGTCCGAATCATCTTTTTCTGGGCTTACCTCCGAAAGCGGGCGCCATGCAGGAACGCATTGCCCATCCCGCGCACCTGCTGGAGCCGGTGCCCGACACCCTGAGCGACGCCGAAGCGGTATTGCTGGAGCCTCTGGCAATCGCACTGCACGCGGTAGACCTGGGCAAGGTGCGCACAGGCACTTCGGCAGCGATATTAGGCTGCGGCACGCTGGGGCTATGCGTGCTGATGATTCTGGAGCAGATGGGGATACATCCTCTCTTCTGCACCGACTTGCTGGAGCATCGGCTGAATCTGGCACGGGAGCTGGGCGCGGACGAAGTGGTGCACGCCGCACAAACCGATGTAGTCGCGGAAGCGCGACGCTTTACCAGTGGCAGGGGCTTCGACTACGTGTTCGAATGTGCGGGGGTAGACGATACCCAGTGGCAAACGGCACAAATCGCCGCGCCCGGCGCGAAGTGCCTGATAATAGGAACCAACCCTGCGGGACACGTCCGGTTGGAAGGCTCCGCCGCCCGACGCAAAGGTTTGAGTGTTCTCATGGTGCGTCGCTCTCGCCTCACTCTGAAACGGGCGATGACGCTGGTGGTGCAGGGCAGAGTACCGCTATCGCGGCTGGCAACGCACATCTTCCCGATGGCTCAGTGTCAGCAGGCGTTCGATACCGCCGTGGAGTATCGAGACGGCGTGGTGAAGGCGTTTGTTCGGATGTGAGCGTTCTATGTACCCTGTGGGCAACGCAATCGCCAGAACAGTCACCATGATGCACACAGATACCTGATGCCGAACTGCTCCGAGAGGTAAGATGCCCTCTGGAGGTTACCGGGCTGCGACGGGTTGCTCTTCTCACTCCGAATGGCGCTTCGCCGCCTCCCAAAGCGCATCCCATTCCTCCAGACTCAGGTGCTCCAGCTGCTTGCCCTGCTCGCGTGCCATTGCCTCCATCTGCTGGAAGCGTACAATGAATCGTCGCACCATCGCATGAAGCGCCTGTTCGGCATCTACCTTCAGGTGTCGTGCGATGTTCACCAGCGTGAACAGCAAATCACCGATTTCTGCCTCGATACGCGCTCTATCACCCTGTGCGATGGCTTCCGCCAGCTCTTCCTGCTCCTCACGGAACTTCTCCAGCACACCCTGCAAGTTGGGCCACTCGAAACCCACCTTCACCGCCCGCTTGGAGACCTCCATGGCAAACACCAGCGCAGGCAAAGAGGGTATCACGCCGTCCATTACCGACTGCTTCGGCGTGTGGTTGTTCTCCTCCGCCTTGATGCGTTCCCAGTTGCGCAACACCTCTGCGCTATCTGCTACCTGCACATCCCCAAAGACGTGCGGATGTCGCCGCACCAGCTTTTCACACTGCTGGCACACGACGTCCTGAATGTCGAAACGGCTCTCCTCGTTCGCCAGCTGCGCGTGCAGCACCACCTGCAGCAGCACATCTCCCAGCTCTTCGCATAGCTTGGCGTCGTCGCCTGTGTTCATGGCGTCCAGCACCTCGTAAGCCTCTTCCAGCAAGTAGGGACGCAGGCTCTCATGCGTCTGCTCTCTATCCCAGGGACAACCGCCCGGTCCGCGCAGCCGCGCCACAATATGCACCAGCCCAGCGAAATCCCGACGGTCATCGGCGGGTAGCGGCGGCACATACACGCTGGTCAGGTGGTCTACGGACACACGATCCAGCTGGTAAAGGGGCACGATTTGCACTCGCTGTTCCCCAGCAACACCCGCTGCACGCACGACGTGCACCGGATGTTCATCGGGATAGTAGCGCATCAAGGACAGCTTCAGGTCGGAAGCCACGAACGGGTCGTACACCTGATAGTATAGCACGTGCATGGACTGGTCAGGCGGAAAGCGCGACGCACAGAGCGCATCGATGACCTGTAACCCATCGGTAACGCATAACCCCAGTGCTTCCAGCGTCGGCTCCAGAAAGCCGCTACTGCCGACGATGCGCACCTGTATCCCCCGCTCACGCGCCCTTTCCAGCAGCAGGCGCACACTCTCCTCTCCCACCAGCGGGTGCCCCGGCACAGCGTAGACGATATCTCCCCCCTGAGCCAGAGCAAGCAGTTGCTCTACGATTTGCGCATACAGCGTCTCAAAGCTCTCCGCCTGCTCATAGAGGGAGTCGAAGGACTGGAAGGAGATGCCAGCCTCTTGGAGGGCGTTTACCGTGGGATGTATCGCCGTACGCAACCACACTGGCTGTCCGGAACGCAGCACCTCCCATGCCTGCTGAGACAACGCAGAAGGGTTCCCTGCCCCTAAGCCAACGATGGTCATCATCGGATAACGATTTGAAACCTCCCTGTGGTTCGTTTCCACACCCCTATTCTAGCACATGTGACGCTTTCGTGCACAAACCCTGCAACGCAACCGCATGCCTTCTGTCAAGATATGGAGCACGCAGGAGCGTACGCGGTGAGCGAGAACCGAATCAAGGTCAGGAGTAACAGGCATCGTCCTGTGGAACAGGATGGATGGGGGTGGTCGGGAATGAGGTCACGGAACATTCTGCTCATAGGGTGGCTGATGACGGCAATGATTGCAGCATGGGCACAACCGGTCTCTACGTCTACCCGGGACAGTTTGTGCCTGAACGGGACATGGCGATTCATGCCCGCTATTGGACCAGCCATCGTCGAACCAATCGGCGACCAGACAGCGTGGGGACAGATTCGCGTGCCGGGGCGCTGGGCAGGTTTTCGGTTGCCCGGTTTGGTTCAGCGGGGGACCGGCGCCCAGTGGGACACCTTCTCCGACAAAACCGCCCGAGGTTGGTACGAGCGCACGGTCTCCATCCCCAGCCACTGGCAGGGGCGTCGAATAGTGCTGGAGCTGCAGCGGGTGTGCACCGACGCAGTGGTTTTCGTCAACGGCAAGCAGTGTGGAGAGGTGCAGTGGCCGGGCGGTGAAGTGGATATCACAGATGCCGTTCAAGCCGGACAGGAGGCACATCTGCGCTTGCTGGTAGTCGCTACCCCTGACGAGCAGCAGGTACGCGACCTGATAGAGGGCAGGCAAACCAGCCACGATTTTCAAGGGTGGCAATGGGCATGCGGGCTAACCGGAGATGTTTTCCTGCACAGCCAACCCCGGGGAGCGCGCATTGCGGATGTGTTCGTTCAGCCCTCGGTGCGCCGTCGTGAACTGGCTGTGGACGTAGAGCTGGCAGGGCTGGAACCAACAGGCTCGGGCGCGGTACGCTTTGTCGCCCGGGTGGTCAACGCGCAGGGGCAAACCGAACGCCAGTTTCAAGCCGTCAGAACAGTTCGCCCTGCGCAGACACAACGATTGCGATTGGTGTGGCAATGGGAGCACCCTCGTCTCTGGGATGTCATGCAACCGCACCTGTACACCCTCTTCTTGCGAGCGCAAGGGGCAGGCATAGACGATGAATACGCTGTGACCTTTGGCTTTCGGGAGTTCTGGATAGAGGGGCGACGGTTTATGCTGAACGGTCAAGAGATCCATCTGCGCCCCATCTGCCTCCCCGACGAGTGGACCGACTACAATGGCTGTCCTGAGTACATCAGCAGTGTGATAGACGGATACCAGAAGATGGGTTTCCAAATCGGGGAACAGTGGCCCTGGGACGATCGGGAACGAGGGCGAATCCACTTCCGCCACCTGTGGGCAGAGATCGCCGACCGCAAGGGATTTCTGGTGATAGGAGCGTTGCCGTCTCTGTCGCCATTCCTCTTCGGCTCGAACGGGCAACTGACGTGGGACCAGCGCAAAGAGGAATGGACGGCGATCATGCTGCAGGAGATGAAGCGCCTCCGCAACCACCCGTCTATCGTACTCTGGGTGACCACAGCCAACCTGTTCGGCATACCGCAAGACCAGAACCCCAAACGGATTGGCAGGCGAGGACTGCGCACCGACCGGGTGGCAGCAGCGGGGCGGGAAGGTATCGCTATCATCAAGAGCAACGACCCCACCCGGGCAGCTTTTACCCACCAGGGCGCTGACGTGGGTGACCTGCATTCGGTAAACATGTATCTCAACCTGATTCCCCTGCAGGAGCGAGAGGAGTGGCTCAGCGACTGGGTGCGCCGCGGCGATCTGCCGTTCCTGGCGATAGAGTTCGGCACGCCGTTCCACGCCACTTTCCTGCGAGGACGCAACGGATTCGGAGATGCGATCTTCACGGAACCGCTAGCTACCGAGTTTGCTGCTATCTACCTGGGTGCTGAGGCATACTCCACCGAAACGGCTGCTTACCGCGACCGAATCGCTCGCACACTGGTGGAAGGTCAGCGCTACTCCAGCTGGCACGGAGCACGTGAGCTCATGGAGCTGCCGGCGTTCCAACAACTGCAGGCACTGTATATCCGCAACACCTGGCGCAGCTGGCGCACGTGGGGCATCTCGGGTGGAATGGTGCCCTGGGAGATGGAGCCTCAGTGCTGGCGACGGGATCATGCGATAGCGGAGCAGCTCGTACACCTCCCACCGAGCGAAGGACGCCCAGGGGTATACCACGACACGTTGCCGCGGTGGGCAGCGTTCTACCTGCAGACCGAGGGGGGATGGCATCCTTTGCCGGCAGGCAAAGCGCTTGTCGAGGGCAACAGTGCCACCATGGCATGGATCGCCGGCGCGCCCGACAACTTCGCCGCGAAGGAGCACCACTTCACCCACGGTCAACCGGTGCAGAAACAAGCGGTGCTGATCAACGACACCCGCACCGAGCAACCCTTTCGCGTGCGCTGGAGCATCTCAGTGGGTCCAAAGGTTCTGGCGACAGGAGAACAACACGGCACACTGGCACCTGCAGCCGTGCGCTTTGTGCCCATCACCTTTACAGCGCCCGCAGTCAGGACAGTGACGAACGGGGTGATTCGCCTGACAGCCCGCATTGGGGCGACGGAGCACCAGGACGCCTTCACCTTCCGCGTGTACCCAGCCACCCGACCGTCGGGTTTGCCAGCGCCCATCTTCGTCTGGGACCCGGAAGGGAGCACCACCAAACTGCTCAGAGAGATGGGAGCTTCGGTGCGGGTTTGGAAGGGTCAACCAGACGTTCGCTTACTGGTCATCGGTCGCCGAGCGCTGGAGAAAGGTCTGTTGCCCGGCTCTCTCAAAGCAGTGCTTGCCAGCGGTGGCAGAGTGATCCTCTTTGCCCACTCCCCCGACTGGTTGCGCGACAGAGCCGGCTTCCGGGTGGCGGGTCATGTCAGCCGACGGGTGTTCATCGTCCCTTCGCAGAAGAACCATCCTGTGGTGCAGGGACTGGACGATACCGATCTGCGCGACTGGAACGGAAAAGGCACTCTGGTGCCGGAGTTCTGGGGCGGCGTGGAGGAGTTTCCGGGCAGCGACCCCGCCTTCGGCTGGCACTGGGGCAACCAGGGAAGCGTATGCAGTGCCGCCATTGAGAAGCCACATCGCAGCGGCTGGACGCCAGTGCTGGAAGGCGAGTTTGACCTGGCTTACACACCCCTGATGGAGTTGCATTACGGCAAAGGTCTGATCGTGTGGTGTACGCTGGACATGGAAGCGCGCACGCGACGCGATCCTGTGGCGATGGAACTGATGAGACGACTGCTGTTCTACGCAGCAAAGGCAACTCCTCGCCCGCGCCTGACCACCTTTTTCATGGGCAATGAGCAAAGCGAGAAGCTATTGCGTCTGGTTGGCGTACGCTATCGGCGCACCGAGCAGGTCCCGTCCCCACCTGCTCTGCTCCTGGTGGGTAGGGGTGCTCCGGTGGACGAAGCGCAACTACGCAGGTTCATGCAGAGAGGTGGCAGGGTTTTCTTCTTACCCAGGGAAGGCGAACCTCTACCCTTTGGCTTTCGTACGGAACGACGCCCCTTCGGTGGTTCGCTGCAAGTACCCTCCTGGAGCGAATGTCGTGGTCTGTCCCCCTCGGACCTGCGGCTACGAACCGACGTGATTTTACCCGTCTTCACCGGCGGAGAGCAGGCAGAAGTGGGCGCGAGCGGATTACTGGGGCGAGTGCAGGTGGGGCAAGGGAGCGCGCTGCTCATCGCTGTGACACCGGACATGCTGAATACCGGCGAGCGAACTTACCTGCGGTACTCCGCATGGAGGTTGACCCGGACGCTGGCTCAGCTACTGGCGAATCTCGGCGCAACCTTTGAAATGGACGACCGTAGTCTCGAGTTTACAGGCGAGGGAAACGCATCGGTGCCTGCTCCCTCCGAAAACGAACTGCTGACCAATCACACGTTGGAGAAAGGTCTGACCGGATGGACGCTGGAACAGCATGGCAACGCTCGTGCGGAAGCCTCTGTCGTGGATGATGTACCGTCGTCGCTGCATCAGGTAAGCAAAGCCGTGAAGATCGTCGTCACACAACCGGGCACAGAAGGCTGGCATGTACAATGGAACCAGCGCAATCTTTCCGTTCGAGGAGGTGCGCTGTACGAGGTCACTTTCTGGGTAAAAGCGGACAAGCTGCACACGCTCACTCTCACCCTGCAACAGGCAGGACCCTCCTACGACAGCTTAGGGCTATGGGAAACGGTCAGGGTGACAACAGCATGGCGCCAGGTGAGGTTTCGGTTCGTTGCCACTCGCACCGAGAACAACGCGCGGCTCAATTTCAGTGGCTTAGGGAACCAACCCGTGACCCTTTGGCTGGCAGAACCGTCGCTTCGCCCCTCACCACCAGAGCCGGCAGCCAGGGGTTTCTATCATCCCGACCATCTGGAAAACCAAGCGGCAGGCGATAACCCGTATCGGTACTACCGATGGTAAGGGTGTTTGCACCCCAGTGGAGCCGACCAGCGCAGGCTGAGAGTGGCATGTTTCGCCTGAGAAGGGTTGAGAGAGGATAGCCCCATCACCAGCTCACACTGTCCCGCATGATAAGCCAGTTGCCACTCCGCACGGGGCAAAGAGAAAAGCACCCAGTATCTGGGAGAAGCGTAGCCGACCGAGAACTCCTGCTCGGCACCGTGTGAAGCGAAGAGAAGCCACGTACCCTTTGCCTGTCGATACGCCATTCCCAGCGTGAGCTTGCGCTGCCAGCAGAGGTCTTCCGCGAGGTGATCGATCCGACCCGACAGGAGCGGCGCGGCGTGCAGGAACCCATCGGCGTCGGGAACAATCGTGTTTGCCAGCACGCGCGCGGTGATGCGCTGTATCCGGCGTTGCCGGAGTTCGCCCAGCAGATTCTCCCCCCAGAAGCCCAGCCTCCACCGTTCGGACAGAGGCAGCGACAGAGCCAGATGAATTCCCCATCCTGTGCTGCGCGTCTGTGCGGGATTCAGCCCCAGCGTGGTATCCAATAGCAGATTGCCGTCGAACTGTGCGTTCTGCCACCTGCCGATCAGGGTCCCCTGTTGAATCCGCCGCGAGAGATACAGGCTTCCTGCGAGGAGCAGCCAACCGTTATCCGGTTCACGATGCAAAGGCACCAGGTGCTCCACCGTCCAGCGGTTCACTGCTGAGCGGTTCAGCGTGGCGGAGACATCGGTATCTGTGCTGGGGAGCTGCATCTGGTCCACGCCTCCCAGATAAAGGTGCACCGCCCCCTGATCGCCCTCAAAGCGGTCAGCGACGCCGAAGGCATAACTCACTTGCCAGCGAGGCAAGCAGAGCCGAATCTCGCTCAACGAGGCAAAACGGTAATAGCCGTGTTCCCCCGCAAAAGGCTGTTCCACTGCGGTGCTTCCCAGAAGAGGTCGGACGTTCGTACGAGCGAGCAGGTGATATCCCATCTCCATCTGCTCGCCTTTGTCCACAGGGGCAGAGATCAGGTGCTGAACCCACTGTGCCTCCGTCCAGACAGGTGGCAGCACCACTGGCTCTGCACTCGCAACAGTGAAGAGCATACCAACCAAGAGCACGAGCGAACCGCCCGTGCGAAGCGTCCAGTCTGCTCGCCTCATCACGGTTTTCCCGTTCGCTCGTGCACTGCGCATCGCCTGCTACTTGGGTAGCAGAGACTCCAGCGTCTCGAAGGTGCCGTCTACATACTTCACAATACCGGCGTGTCCGAGCTCCTGGATGCCCAGCTCTATGGCCTCACCGATATCAGCCACCTTGGTACCATCCGATTTCCGGATAGCACCGCTTACCGGTTGATTGTCCCCACCGGTCACCTGGATGCGCATGCCCGACGGGGAGTGGCTCATGCTGATGGTTCCCGAAGCAGGATGCACACCGTCGGGATATTCCGCCAGCACCATCTCCACACTCGTCTGCATGCTCTCATTGCCATAGGAGAAGGCGGCGCTCACCGTGACCTTCGGTGGAGAGGCTTTCGGCGTGGAGGCGATGGTGATGTCGACTGCTGCCGGCTTGCCGATAGCAGGCGTCATGTTACCCCGGATGCGGATGTTGCCCTCCGGGAAGGTAGACAACCTGTTGCCCGCGTCGGGTATCTGGGAGAACGGTAGCGGGTTGTTCCACGTGCCGTCTACCTCGCCATTTAGAGATAACCTGCCGGAGGCGAAGGCTATCTTGCCCTGCAGAGTCTTGATGACACCGCTGCCCATGCCGTTCACCGGGTCGCGATACTCGACCAGCGTCGCACTCACCTCTGAGATGGTCAGGGACATTTGCGCGTTGTTCTTGTCGCGACCGGTGATTTGCAGCGTGTTGATCGTGACGCTGGTCGGAGCGGTACCGCCTCCGTTCAGCTTCATGAAGGGAATATCCACCCCCTGCAGGCTGAGGGAGAACGGTCTGGCAGTGATTTGCGCCTGCAGGCTCTGCAGGGTAATGCGCTTGAGCGAATCTTCCTGGCTGGCGTCGGGGTCAAACTCTGCCCTCAGATTGGTTACCTGCGCGGAGCCATACTGCGAGTTGAGTTGACCGTTGAAGCTTACACTGGTAATCTGGGGTGGAGCATCTCCCGACGGCATCTGCGCCATCGTTGCCAGCAGGGTTCCGTTGAAGGTGATCGCTTGCGAAAGCGCGTTATCCTGCAGGTTGATCGAGGCGTTGAACTGGATGGTGCGGTTCGCCTCGTTGATGGTGGGGGTCAGTGTGGCACTGTAGTTCACCCCCGACTTCGTGGCAGTGATGGTGTACTTGCCTGCAGCCGGGTCAAAGCGGTAGACTCCCAGCGGTTGCTCCGTGGTAACGGTAAGTACCAGTCCACTGGAGGCTCCTTCTACCTGAGATGTCACCTTCCAGGTCTTTCCACCCTCGATGTCGCCCGTTCTCTCAATGCGCAGATAACCCCACTGGTCGCGGTAGAGTCGGTACTCGCCCGGTGGTTGCTCATCCAGCATGCCCAGCATGTTCATCATCACATCGAAGCGTTCGCCGAAGGCTTCGGTGGCAGCGAGCTGAGCATCCAGCGCTTGCTGGGTCATGTTCAGGGCGTCCTCTATTGCCGTGCCTTCATCTCTGCCGTTACCGACGACGGTGCCCATCATGTCGCGCATGGTCTGCATCATGCTGCGGGCACGGTCAACGTCAGGATTACCGGTGGAGCCTTTCAGCGCGCCTTTGTGCTGCTGCACGATGTTCTGTATCGTCGTCTGTAGACCTTCCTCTCGCAGTCCACCACCAATTTGGGAAGGCAGCACGGTGGTCAGGTCGCCATTCCAATCACCCAGCTGCTCTCTGATGCGCTCCATAACGGTTGCTACCCCGCCGGGGGAAAGGTCACTCAACCCTTCCTGTTCCCGGATACGCGCGATCTCCTCCAGTGCGAAGGTGGTTACCGCGTCGAGGTTGACGTTACTTCTGCCCTCAGCGGGCACATCAGGGCTCACGGTCGCCACGCGCACCATTTTATCGCCTACCTGTTTGGTGGCGATGACCACGATATCCTTGCCAGCGGCGCTTTCGGGAAGGGTGAGCACGTAGTGGCCGTTCGAATCGGTAGTGCCCTGTGCGATGGCATCAGTGAGGTTGGGCCAGGCGTACGCTTTGACCGTTGCGTTAGCGAGCGCATAGCCGCCCATAGCCTGCCGGGAGGTGCCACCGGGTACGGTCACGTCACCGCTCAGCGTGAGGAGGTTTCCCCCGCCGCCTCCTCCGCCTCCGCACCCGACGAGAGACATGACCGAGAGTGCTACCAGGCACACGCCCCACCACATGGGGAGAACCTTGCGCTGCCTGAACGACATCTTCATGGATCAAACCTCCTTTTGCCCGGAGCTGTCACTTGCTCCGTGAATATGCCTACAAGTCTATGGCTACACTTATTATCGGCGAATCGTCCTTTTTTTCACAGATACTCTCCCAATCCGTAATCTGTGTTCGCTCGCCCTGCGAGAGCCCGCCTATTTGCGAAGAACTTACAAAAGTGGTATCCTTTTGGTGCAAAAGGGTTGCAGAGAAGGAGGCAGTGTTGTTACGCGCGAGGGTGAGTATTGCGAGTTATTACTTTCTCTTGTTCGCTGCGGTAGCGTTCACCCATCCTTTCTTTCCGGTGTTCCTGCGCGAGCGTGGCTTCTCGTATGCGCAGGTAGGAGCCGTGCTGTCGGTGTTCTCGCTGAGCGGCGCGATAGCGAGCATCCTGCTGGGCTGGCGTTCGGACCAGGCACGTCGACGAAGAAGGTATATCATCGGCACGATGCTCGTGGGAGCGGCGGGGTATCTGCTCTTCCCCAGCGTGTACTCCTTCGGTGTGGCGCTGCTGCTGGCGGCGGTCATCGGCGGTTGTCTCATGTCCAGTCAGTCGGTGATGATGGCACTGGTGGTAGACCTGTTCCGCCATCGGGGCACGGCAGGGTCGTTTGGGCAGCTGCGCGTGTTCGGCACGGTGGGCTACTTGCTGGTATTGCTGATGCTGGTGCTCTGGCAGAACTCGCCTCTGCTGGAGCCTTCGCGCATGTTTCGCAGTGTGGCACTGCTGCTTGCGCTCTCTGCCGTAGTGGTGCTGCTGGCTCCGGAAAACCCGGAAGAGACGGAAGAGTCTGCCCGTCTCTCCGCGAACGAGGTGCTGTACCTGCTGCATCGGCGCGACATCTTGCTCTACATCATCGCGCACTTCTGCTTCGTGGGAGCGCTGATGACCGCCACTGCCAACCTGAGCCTGTATCTGCAGTGGATGGGGGCAACCAAGCCGTTTATCAGCCTGGCGTACATGACCAGCGCCCTGTTCGAGATGCCTTTTATGATACTGATGGGCAAACTTTCCGACCGTATCGGGCGCACGCGCGTGCTGGCAATCGCGTTTCTCTCCCTGCCGATTCGGCTGTTGCTGCTCACCGTTTTCCGGGCGCCGGTGCCGGTACTGCTCACCCAGACGATGCACGGGTTGACCTTCAGCATCATCACGGCGGTGTCGATGGCGTTCATTGCGGACAGGGTGGAACCTCGCCTGCGTGCCAGTGGACAGGGCTTGCTGATGGCGGCGGCTTCACTCGCTTCGGCGACTATGCCTCTGGTTGCCGGTCTGGTCGCCGATGCCTGGGGGTTGCCCGCTCTGTACGGCACCCTGCTCGCTCTATCACTGGTCGGCGCGAGCGTCTTCTTCACGCTGGCAAGACAAACCGCCCCCGCTGAGGCAAGGATGCGGGTGGTCACGCAAACAGGAGGGCAGGCATGAACAACTCTTTCCGTCAAGAGCTGGAGACGCTGATCCGGGCACGCTATCCGATTGTCTACCTCATCTCCTCTGAAGAGCAGCGAGTGGAGGAGGAGCTGAGAGGGGTGACGGCAAGGCTCAACAAACGCCTGTACACCTGGAGCCTTACCCGAGGACTGGTAGAACATCCCGGACAGACCGACACCACCACCCTGCGCCCCATAGAGGTGCTGCTCAGTATCGAGCGACTGCCCCAGCATTCGGTGGTGCTGCTCAAGGATTTCCACACCGCCCTGAACGACAGCGTGGTGAAACGCCGCCTGCGCGACCTGAGCGTGGCACTGCGCCGTACCTACATCTCCCTCTTCATCCTCGCGCCGGTGCTGGTGTTGCCGCCGGAGCTGGAGAAGGAGATCACGGTGATTGACGTGCCCCTGCCCACCGTGCAAGAGATTGGCGAGATGCTGGACAGGGTGATTGAATCGGTCAAGGATAACCCGAACGTGGACGTTTCGCTCACCCCTGAACAGCGGGAGATGCTGCTCAAGGCGGCAACGGGATTGACGCTGATGGAGGCGGAGAATGTGTTCGCCCGCTCGCTGGTGCAAAAGCGCAGGCTGGATGTGGAGGTGGTGCTGTGGGAGAAGGAGCAGATTATCCGCAAGTCGGGCATCCTGGAGTACTACCGCGCCACCGAAGCCTTCGAAAACGTGGGGGGACTGGACCTGCTGAAGGACTGGATCCGCAAGCGCACCCGAGCCTTCACCGATGAGGCACAACGGTTCGGATTGCCCGCCCCGAAGGGGGTGCTGCTGATCGGCGTACAGGGGTGTGGTAAGAGTCTGGCGGCGCGCGCTATCGGTTCGCTGTGGAAGCTGCCTGTGTTGCGCATGGACGTGGGACGCATCTTTGCAGGGTTGGTAGGGGCATCAGAAGAGAACATGCGTCGCGCCATCCGCACCGCCGAATCGGTTGCGCCGGCGGTGTTGTGGATTGACGAGTTGGAGAAGGGCTTTGCAGGCTCTCAGTCTTCAGGATTCTCGGACGGAGGCACCACCGCGCGCGTGTTCGCCTCGTTTCTCACGTGGCTGCAGGAAAAGCAATCACCAGTGTTTGTCGTAGCGACTGCCAACGATGTGAGTGCTTTGCCGCCGGAGCTGCTGCGCAAGGGGCGTTTCGATGAGATTTTCTTCATTGACCTGCCCAGCCAGAAGGAACGCGAGGAGATTTTCACCATCCATCTGCGCAAACGTGGGCGAGACCCGAAGAAGTTCCACATCAGCAAGCTGGCTCAAGCGGCAGAAGGCTTCAGCGGAGCGGAAATCGAACAGGTTATCATCTCGGCGCTTTACGACGCCTTTCATCGAGGCGTGGAGCTGGACGACGAAACCATCTTGCAGGAGATTCAACGCACCGTGCCCCTGTCGCGCACCATGCGCGAGAGCATCACCAGTCTGAGGAAGTGGGCAGCCGACCGCGCCCGCCCTGCCTCCTCGCCGCCCGACGCGGAGCCTGCCAAGCATTTGCCAGCCGAGACGGTGACAGCCCTCCCTGCGCCATCTCGCAAGCGACGGGCTTCGACGGCACCGGGAAAGCGAGCAGGGAAGGGTTCTGCGCAAGAGGAGTAAAGCCTGCAGAAGGGCAAGGCTCTTGTTCAGCGATTGAAAGCCATCCATCGTTGAGGTGAAAGTATGAGGTGCGGATTGTCTCTGATGTGCAGTCTACTGATTGCTGGCTACGTGTATGGTACACCAGCAGAGGACATTCGATCACAGATACTACGAAACGTTGCAGAAATCGCCGCGCCGGGTATTCCGGGTCCACTGGTGCTTACCTCTCCCAATGCTGTCCCCATCGTGTGTGCTCAGGCGAATGACGGTGTCTTCGAACCGGTCGTTGCCGCGGTGCAATGGGGCAAAGCGCGCGCTGTCATCCTGGGACACCCCGGCTACTTCGGAGCAGGAGCCATACAGACCGCCGATACCGGCAAGATGTTACTGAACGCCATTCGCTGGCTGAGCCGCGGCAAGGAGAAGGCTGTTGTTGGGGTCTACCAGCAACCGGAACTGGTAACTTTTCTGCGCGAGCAAGGTGTGCAGGTGCAGCCACTGGACGGGGAAGGATGGCTCCAGCAGTTGAAGAGCGTGCAGGTGTTGTGCTGTAGCCCGGCATCGCTGCGCCCGGAGCAAATCCAGCAGGTGCACCGCTGGGCACGCGGGGGAAAGGGCTTGTTGCTGGCGGATCTGGGCTGGGGATGGTTGCAGCTGAACCCCGGCAAGAGAATTACCGACCATCACGGCAACCTGCTGATGGCGGACGCAGGCGTGTACTGGGCAGACGGCTACCTGTCTACCACTTCCCCCAGAGGGTACCGTGTCGACATCACTCCGCCAGCAGAGTGCCATGCGCTGGTAGCATTGCAAACGCTACGGCAACTACCTTCCTCGTCCGACCCAGCCATGCAGAACCGTCTGCGTCAAGCGGAATGGACGCTGGAGCAAGCGCTGCGTACCGTCTCGCCCACACAAACACGTTTTCTCTCTGACCTGCAGAAAGCCTGTGCACAAGTGCCGCAGGAGCTGGTATCGCTGAGCAAGCCGGTCACGCAGGCGGAGCCGCTAGCCCGCCTCGCCATCGCGGTGCAGACAGAGCAGATCAAGCGCCTGCCGCCGGAAAAGGTGAAAGCTCATCCCTCCGCACAAACCTTTCCGGGCGCCGTTCCTTCAGATGCGCCCAGAGTAGAACGCACTCTCTCCATCGATACACGCATCCCTCGCTGGCACAGTACTGGTCTGTACGCCGCACCCGGGGAGGTCATTACCGTCGAGATACCCGCTTCCGCTGTAGATAAGGGGCTTTCGGTACGCATCGGCGTGCACACCGACACGCTCTGGCACCTCCCCAAATGGGAACGCGCCCCGGAAATCAGTTTCAGCTTCCCGTTGAAGTCCGCAGTTACCCGCGTCGTGAGCGCGTTCGGCGGCGCCATCTTAATAGAAGTACCCGAAGGATGCTCGCTTGGCAGAATAACCATCAGTATTCGTGGCGCGGTGGAAGCCCCCCACTTCGTGCGGGGCAAGACCAGCCTGGATGCATGGCGTCGTACGATTCGCCACGCGCCTGCTCCGTGGGCGGAGCTGCAGGGCAAGCGGGTGATTCTCAGCGTGCCTTCGCGCGTGGTACGCACGCTGGACGACCCCGAAAGCGTGCTGGAGTTCTGGGATGCCGTCGTTGACGCCTGCGCCGAGCTGGCTGCCATTCCCGCAGAACGCCCCTACCCCGAACGGTATGTCTGCGACAGGCAGATTTCCGCAGGCTATATGCATTCCGGCTACCCCATCATGACGTGGATGGACGTAGCGGAACTGGTGGTAGACCTGCCTCGCCTGCGTCGAGAAGGATCCTGGGGGCATTTCCACGAGATGGGACACAACCACCAGAGCGGGGACTGGACCTTTGAAGGCACCGGCGAGGTGACCGTGAACCTGTTCTCCATGTATGTCTATCACAAAGTGCTGGCACAACCGTTTGACCAGGGACACCCCGCCATCCGAGACCGTCAGAAACGGCTACAGCGAGTGAAGGAGTACATCGCTCGCGGAGCGCGCTTCGAAGAGTGGAAGAGTGACCCATTCCTCGCGCTAACGATGTACATTCAGGTCATCGAAGAGTTCGGCTGGGAGCCTGTGAAGCAGGTCATCGCGGAGTATCGTCAGCTGCCCCCGCAGGAACGTCCCCGTACGGACGAGCAGAAACGCGACCAGTGGATGATACGGCTATCGCGGGCAATCGGGAGAAACCTCGCACCGTTCTTCGACGTGTGGGGAGTGCCTATCTCGCAGGAGGCACGTGAGGCGGTGACACCTCTCCCCGTGTGGATTCCAGAGGATCTGCAAAAGTAGTATTCATGCATACAGGCACGTGACCAGCTACCCCTTCACACCAAGACATTATGGCTGGAAGTCGCGGGCAACTATTGCCCCCCTTCGGGGTTGGGAACCTGCACCAGCAGGTTTCGTCCGTCAGTTGCCCGCGATTTTCCATCGCTGGACGACACCGGTATAGTAAGAAACGATCCGAACAGACTTTGCTACTCCTCGTCGTACCCCTTCAAGGGACGATACCAGATGTTGCGGTAGCGCACCAGGTCGCCGTGATCTTGCAGGCGCAGCGGTCCCACCGGCGGATGGGGCGTATATGAGGGCAGGATGCGATGCTGTGTGGCGCCCATCAGCTCGGTGGCATGATGCACCACCACGCCGTTGTGCAAGACGGTCACTATCGCCGGACGCACCAGATTTTCGCCTTCAAAGCGTGGGGCGAGCCAGATGATGTCATAGGTCTGCCACTCGCCGGGCTTGCGGCAAGCATTCACCAGCGGCGGATACTGCCCATAGATGGCGGCGGTGGTGCCGTCCGGGTAGGTGATGTTGTCGTAGCAGTCCAGCACCTGAATCTCGTAACGCCCCATCAGGAACACGCCACTGTTGCCGCGTCCCTGTCCCTCGCCCTTCACCACCGCAGGCGCAGCCCATTCCAGATGCAGCTGGCAATCGCCGAAGTGCTCTCGGGTCTGGATATCCCCCGTGCCGGGCACGACCTCCATGTAGCCGTTCTCCACTTTCCAGCGCGCTTCGCCCCCGTTTACCGACTCCCAGCCCGCGAGGCTTGTGCCGTCGAACAGGATAATGGCGTCCGACGGCGGCTCACCCGGCTTTTCCTGCGTGCTGCAGGTTCCGGGCGTGACCACACGTGGCTGTGGGCGGTTGCCATCATGCACGCGCCATTTCGTGCCGGGCAGGAAAGGAGTGTCGTCATAGCCAATTTTCGTCTGTGCCATAGCAATGTGCCTCCCTGTTCTGATGTACAGTACATACGGGTTTCGGAGAGGTGTATCCTGCAGATGCTACCAGGAAGACGGTCTCCCTTCCGTAGTCGCTGTTCGGCAATAACACAGTCTTGCTTGGTGTCACTCTACGGGCAAAGAGATGAAACATTTTCGCCTTTGCTGCGTCTATACAAAAAGCAGGGCGCAGCAGGGAGCACTTCGTGACGGGGTGCACTGCGATGGGGGCATCGCCGACAACCACCTTAGACCGTTTACGCCGTTATCTTCGGCAGAATCATTTCCGCCTGCGGGCAGCACCCACGCAGGCAGAGCAGCTGGATATGCTTGCCCAGGCGCAACAGTCGCCCGCGGAGGACGCAGTGGCAAGCCTCAAGGTGGTGGAACACGCCGCGATGCAGGCGGTGCCCGTGCGCCCTGTTGCCCAGCCCAACGCCCTG
Source organism: Armatimonadota bacterium (assembly GCA_026003195.1). Lineage (NCBI taxonomy): Bacteria > Bacillati > Armatimonadota > Armatimonadota bacterium. Next base: position 333,293 of record BPGU01000001.1, on the reverse strand, counting down.
CGCCACTTTCTGGACGGCATCCAGCGCCAGCGCATCCTGTATTACGAGGGCGTGATTCCCGTCTTTTACGCCTACCTGTCGGCGGTGGTGCGTTCGCGGGTGGACAGACGCCTGTGTTGCTTGCAGGAAGGTTCTCCTCTGCAACAACGGGACGCCCTGTACGCTCCTCTGCGCTATGTGGACGTGGATGGTCTGCGTCAGCATGGTATCCCTCTGCGCGACACCGAGCCCGGTGAGCCTCTGCCTTCGCACCCCGCGCTGATTCAACAGGCAGCGAACCGCATCTCCAACGATCGCGAGATAATGGAACGTGATCTGGCACAGCGGTGGTTGCACTGGCTCCGTCAGCAGGGTTCGGAGGACTGGCTGGTGGTGGATGGGGGTATCGCTGAGATCGCCAGCACGATGCCCGACGCCCACCTGATCGGGCTGGCGAAGAGCAGCACAAGCGTGGAACGCGCCCTGACGCCCGAACAGATGCAGGTGGTATACGGTTTACGCAAGGGGGAGCGCAGTAGTGTGTTCGCCATCACCCGTGCGGGGCAACCGGCGGTCTACTCGTGGTTTCTGCGTCTGCACGACCCGGCGAAGGGAAGTCTGCTCTACGGGCTGCTGCGCGTAGAGATGCCCGCTGCGCAGACTCTGCTGGCGCATGTGGACTCCCTTTCCGCATGGTTGTTGGAAGACCGCGTGCCGCTGAGCGTGCCCGACCCTCGCTACGACCGTCTGCTGTACCCCATGCGCGACTGCGAGCAGTATCTGCGTGCTCTTGCGCCCAGCGTGGCGCAGCTGGAGGCGTTAGCGCAGCTGGTGTAGGCTTGCTATGGCGCGTCTACGTCCTCGATGCCCAGTTCGCACAGCCGGGCAGCCAGTCGCTCCGCACGTTGTTGCTCGCGTTCCGCTCTCTGGCGCTCTTCCTCCGCCCTGCGCAACGCCTCCTCGCGCTGTGCCTCTATCTCCTCCGGCGAGAGGAAGCGCTGACCGTCGGGGCGTGTCAGGATGAGCTGCCCATCTTCGTCCAGATCGAATCGGATGCCCAGACGCGGGCTCACCCATCCCTGCAACTGTTCAATCGGTTGCAGGCGTCCCTCGCGGCGTACCCAGCCGTCCAGCGCGCCCCGGTCAGGGTCGTACAGGTAATACTCCTCCACACCGTACTTGTCGTAGAAAGCCAGTTTCTCCATCATCTCGTGGAAGCGGTTGCTCGGTGACATCATCTCGAACACCACGTGCAGCGGTGTGTTCTCCTCGCGCCACTGGCGGTAGGCGGTACGGTCTCCTTTGGGTCTGCCGAAAACCACCAGCACGTCGGGCGCGATGCGGATTTCGGGATGACCGCGTTCGGGGTACCACAATAGGTCTGCCCCCACAAACACGTTCGGATTATCTCGGAACATACCCGCCAGTCCCGTGTAGATGGTCACAATCCAGCGCAGCTGTTTGGTGTTGTCCGCTATGGGCTTGCCGTCGCTCGCGGGGTGTAGCTCTTCCTCTTCGCGCAGTTCCTTCTCCATCTCTGGTGAAAGGACAACCATACGCCTCACCTGCCTTTACCAGAATACGACTTCATGTTAGCATATATGTGCAAGCAACAGCATGGGTATCCCGAGGAGCAGGAAACCTCCAGATTACAGAGAAATTTCTACATAATGAAAATCTCTCATGGGTGAGGTGCAGCCATGGCAACGCCAGCGAACGACAAACCGATAGGGCGCGTGGTCGGTACCGAGCGCAAGCCTAATACCGCTTTCACTTTCAACTTCTGGTGTACACCCGATGCGCCAGTAGGTATCGGTACGATCGTGGTGGTGCGCAGTGAGAAGCGCACCGTGTGGGGTGTGGTCACCGAAGGCTTCGGCTACAACGACCTCGAGACGCCCATCTACGACTACATCGGCTCGGACGGGGTGGCGGAAGCGGAGTCACCCACCCTGCGCCCGGAGATGCACCTGTACGTCGCCTCGGTGCTGCGCCAGATGCCAGAGGAACCGGTGCAACCCCCACCGATTGCTCCGGTGTATCTGGCGGACGCGCAGGACGTGCGCATGGCGTTGCGCATGGACGCCTTCATCCCCTACGCTATCCCGGCGGGAGTATACCGCAACGGCGAGACGCTCTCACCCATTACGCTGGATAGCCGTTTCCTGCTCGGTCCCGACGCGGGGCACCTCAACGTCACCGGCACTTCGGGCTTAGCCGCCAAAACCAGCGCCATCATGTTCCTGTTGCAGGCTATCTTCCAGAAGCTACCCGCCCAGGAGAGTGTCGCGGCGTTGCTTTTCAATGTGAAGGGTGGCGACCTGCTGTTCATCGACCTGCCTCCGGAGGATGGCTTCCTCACCGAGCAGGACTGGCGCATGTACGATGTGCTGGGCGTGACGCCCAAGCCGTTTGACAGGGTGGTGTACTATGCGCCCTTCAAGCAGGACCGCGTGAACCTGAACACCCTGCGCTCGCACCCCGACCTGCGCCACAACGTGTTGCCCCTGCACTGGGGTTTGAAAGAGGTGCTGGACTATACCGAAGTGATGTTGAACCGTGACGATATCGACGTGAAGGCGGATGCTTTCCTGCAGTTCATCAAGCAGCGGGCGGTAGAGCCGGGTAAGTTCGAGTTTGACCAGGAGGAGCAGGCTGCCGGTGCGCCACCTGTGATGCCCGTGACCAACTTCGCCGAGCTGAGCGCATGGCTGGACACGGTGCTGCGTATCGCTGAGAAACGCGGGCGTGAGGCGTGGCGATCACACGCCTACCCCACTATCCGCAAGGTGTATAACCGCCTGAGCAACCTCACCACACGCTACCGGGGGCTGATTGGCGAAAGCGGTTTCATCTCTGACCTGCCCGAACGCTTCGAAGACCGCACCGTGTACGTAATCGACGTCTCGCAGCTGGAGCAGGAAGAGCAAGATCTGATTATCACGCGCGTCATCGCCGAGCTGCGCAAACGCATGGAGAGCCATCGGCTGGGGATAGACCACCTGATTGTGGTGGTGGACGAGCTGAACAAGTACGCGCCCTCCTTCGGCAAGGAGACCTATATGCTGCGCACCCTGCTGGACATCACCGAGCGCGGGCGTTACCTGGGGCTGGTGCTGTTCGGGGCGCAGCAGTTCCGTTCGCAGGTGGAGCGGCGCGTGGCAGGCAACTGTGCTACCAGCCTTTACGGGCGCATCGAGATGGAAGAGCTGGCGCAACCGGGATACAGCGTGTTCGGGCAGGCGGTGAAGGAGAAGCTGGCGGCATGCGAGCCGGGCGAGGTGCTGGTGCGCCATCCACACTTCACGCAGCCCATCTTCGTGCGCTTCCCACGCCCCTGCTTCCTGCGCGGTTCAGAGGGCATCCGTCGTTATCCCCCGCAGGAGAAGCCGTTTGACGTGGCGGTGTGGGAGGTACTGCGCGAGCTGGACCCCACGCTGGAGTACCTGCAGGTGAAGGCGGTGATAGACGATGTTGCCGCGCAGAGCAACGGCATCGACGAAGACCGGGTGAGCGAAGCCATGCACCGCGTGCTGCTGGAACGACCGGAGCCTTCGCGCGTGTTAGAGCGGTTTCGGGCGCACCTGCCGAAGAAGGTAGCGTCCTCCGTGTTTGGTTCGCCCACGGGTTTGACCGGTCCGTCCTTCAACCCCGCCGCGATGGACGAGTACGACCCGGATGATCCGTTTGCAGGGCTGTAGGTTCTGAGGTGCTTTCTCGGTCACAACGAGGAACCAAGCTTTTGCAGGACGCGATGTTCGGCTCAGCTGGACGTTCGTCCTCTACGCCGCGTCCGATGGGGAATGTGAAGGGACGTGCGCGGCAAGGGGGTTGGTTCTGCATCACCTGCTGCTGCTCCTCTTCCCAAACGACAACGCTCGTGCGCAGGATTTCCCGCAGGAACGTGGCAGGCTCCACACGCTCCACCTCTTCGGGGGTGTAGCCTAACGCCTCCACAGGCTCCCAGATGCGGGCAGCGGCGATGCCAAGCCTCTCCAGTCGTTGTAGCATCTCCATGCCTTCAAAGTCTTTAGAGAGGACCAGCAAGTCGATATCGCTCCACTCGTCCGGGGTGCCTGCCACATGGGAGCCGAAGAGGATAAGCCGCTGCGGACGGATGCCCAGCTCAACGAGCTGTTTTCGGTATCTGTGGATGACTCGCTCAACGGCGGGTGAGATTTTATCCACTCGAGGACCTCCTTTGCCCTCCGTAGATAGGTCTGTGCAACGGTTTGTGTGTATTGGGAAAGCGCCGCTTGCAGATTCGCCGGGTACCGCGTCAACACACTGGCATCGTTGAGCACGCCCAGAAAATCCGCATACTCCTCAGGCAGGCTGATCTTCGCTCCCTGCGCCAGGCGGATGAGACTATGCGCGCGTGGCGGTACTTCCTGCGTTACCTCCCCACCGCAGCCTTGAGTGCTTTTTCAAGTGCGAGGTGACAGCAGAAGATAACATACAGGTACCGTCCCGTGCGGAACATGTGCTCCGCCGTCTCCAAATCATAATCCGCTTGCTCCAGCCATTCTCTCGCTGCATGTCACATCGTGGACACCACGCCTATCATACCACTTACGCTCAAGGCAGGCAAGGCTCATTTTGCCTCGCACACAACCGCCGCCGCAATCTCCCTTGACAGCATCCCACACTTGCTGGTACAACTACCTGCGTGCCAGGAGTGGTGAACCTCGCCCCGAACCCCTCGCCTACGAGGAGAGGGGACGCGAATCTTCCCCTTTCCCTCTCAGGGAAGGGGGGTCGGGGGTCAGGTCAAGGAGCATCGCGAATGAACACGGGACAGATACCCACCCATTGCGGTTTCGTGGCGATTGTGGGCAAGCCGAACGTGGGCAAGTCCACGTTGCTGAACGTCATGCTGGGAGTGAAGGTTGCGCCCATCACCTCGCGCCCGCAGACCACTCGACGCGGTGTGCGAGGTATCTACACCGAGGGCAACCGGCAGGTGGTGTTTGTGGACACGCCCGGCTGGCACCAGCCTAAAGACCGCTTGGGACAGTTTATGAGAGAACAGATAGACACCGCACTGGAGGATATTAATCTGGTGCTGTGGGTGGTGGACCTGCGCCATCCCCCTACCCCTGAAGACGAAGACCTGGCAAACCGATTACAAGGGGTAGACGCGCCGGTGTGGATTGTGGGCAACAAGCTGGACGCGGCAAAGTATCCGGAGCAGGCGATGCAGGCGTACGCCGCACTGCTGCCGAACGCGCAGAGGCATATCTCCCTCTCCGCGCTGAAAGACCCAAAGGCGGTGTACCGCCTGCGCGAGGAGATTCTGCTGGCGATGCCCGAATCGCCGTTCTTCTATCCGGTGGACATCCGCAGCGACCAGTCACGGCAGGACTGGGCGGCGGAAATCGTGCGCGAGCAGGCGATGAGCCACCTGCGCGAGGAGATACCGTACAGCATCGCTGTGCGCGTCACCGATTGGGAAGAGCGTGAAAACGGGGTACAGTATATCCGTGCGGAGATCATCGTGGAGCGGGAGAACCACAAATCTATCGTGATTGGTAAAGGTGGGAGTATGCTCAAACAGATTGGGCAGGAGGCACGCAAACAGCTAGAACTGTTTCTGGGCAGCAAGGTGTATCTGGAGCTGGTGGTGAAGGTCATCCCCGATTGGCGACGCGACCCACGAGCACTGAGGGAGCTGGGCTATGAGTAAACAGCAGAAAGCGGATAAAGCGAAGGCGTTAATCATCGTCGAATCGCCTGCAAAGACGAAGACGCTCAAAAACTTCCTGGGCGACCAGTATCAGGTGGAAGCCTCGATGGGGCATGTGCGCGACTTGCCAGAGAAGGATTTCGGCGTGGACGTGCAGAACGGATTCACCCCAACTTACATCACTCTGCAAGATCGGCAGGACGTGCTCAAACGGCTGAAAGAGGCAGCCGAGCGGGCATCGGAAGTGTACCTTGCCTCCGACCCCGACCGTGAGGGCGAAGCCATTGCCTGGCACCTCAAGGAAGCACTGAACCTGCACCATGCCCGCCGTATCGAGTTCAACGAGATAACCCGTCAGGCGGTGCAACAGGCTCTGCAGAACCCGCGTGATATCGACATGAATCGCGTCAACGCCCAGCAGGCTCGACGCATCCTGGACCGCATCGTGGGTTACAGCCTGAGTCCGCTGCTATGGAAGAAGGCAAATCGCAACACCCTGAGCGCAGGGCGCGTGCAGTCGGTGGCGGTGCGGCTGGTGGTGGAGCGCGAGCGCGAGATCGAAGCCTTCGTGCCGGAGGAGTACTGGACGATTACCGCCCGCCTCACCCCCGACACCGAAGCGAACGCTTTCGATGCTACCCTGCGCCTGCGCGATGGCGAGAAGCTGGAGTTGCACAACGAGCGGGAAGCGAACGCCGTGCTGCAGGATCTGGAAGGCGCGCAGTACGTGGTACAGAAGATCAAGCGCAGTGAGCGCAAACGCAACCCCTCACCGCCTTTCATTACCAGCACCCTGCAGCAGGAGGCGGCGCGCAAGCTGGGCTTCAGTGCCAAACGCACCATGCAGATAGCCCAGCAGCTGTACGAAGGCGTGGAGCTGGGTGAACAGGGCTCCGTGGGCTTGATTACCTACATGCGCACCGACTCCACCCGCGTCGCCGCTGAGGCACAGGCGCAAGCCCGAGAATACATCCTCAGGGAGTTCGGAGAACGCTACGTGCCCGAGAAGCCTCCACAATACCGCTCGCGAGGCGGCGCGCAGGACGCGCACGAAGCCATCCGCCCTACTTCCGTCACGCGCACTCCTGAATCGGTGAAAAAGTACCTGTCTAAGGAACAATATGAGCTGTATCGGCTCATCTGGCAGCGGTTCATCGCGAGCCAGATGTCGTCTGCGGTGCTGGATGTGGTCACCGTGGATATTCAGGCAGGGCGCTACACCTTCCGCGCCACAGGCTCCAGCGTGAAGTTTGACGGCTTCATGCGCGTGTACGTGGAGGGCAAGGACAATGGCGAGCTGAGCGACGAGGAGCGACCGCCCCTGCCTCCCATGATGGAAGGGCAAATCCTGACGCTGATTGCACTCCTGCCCGAACAGCACTTCACCGAGCCGCCGCCCCGCTACACCGAAGCCACGCTGGTGAAGGCGCTAGAAGAGAAGGGCATCGGCAGACCCAGCACCTACGCCACCATCCTTTCCACCATTGTGGAGAGGGGTTACGTGGAACTGAGGGACAAGCGATTTTACCCCACGCCGCTGGGCATCGCCATCACCGACTATCTGGTGAAGCACTTCCCGGACATCCTGGACGTGCAGTTCACCGCCGGTGTGGAGCAACAGCTGGATGATATCGAGGAAGGTAAGCAGGAGTGGACAGAGGTACTGCGTGCCTTCTACGAGCCATTTGCAAAGCGTCTGCAAGAGACCGAAAAGAGCAGCGAGTTCGTGCGCATCGAGCCGAAGGAGACCGACTACACCTGCCCCAACTGCGGCGCGAAGATGTTGCTGCGCGAGGGACGCTACGGCAAGTTCCTGGGCTGTTCGCGCTATCCCGAATGCAAAACTATCGTGAAGGTCACCCGCAGCGGCGAACCCGCCCCACCCGACCAGCCCTCGGATGAGGTGTGCGAGAAGTGCGGCTCGCCAATGGTCATCCGCTGGGGCAGGTACGGCGAGTATCTGGCTTGCACCAACGAGCAGTGCAAAGCGCGCAAGCCACTGGAGAAATCGCTTGGCGTAACCTGCCCCGCGTGCAAACAAGGGCAGATTGTGGAGCGCAAAGTGCGCAAGGGCAAGATGCGGGGCAAAGTGTTTTACGGCTGCAACCGCTATCCTGAATGCGACTTCACGCTGTGGGACAAGCCGGTAGGCAGAACCTGTCCGAAGTGCGGTTCGCTGCTGGTGGAGAAGCAAAACGGACGCAAGCAGGTGACCGTTGTCTGCTCCAACAAAGAATGCGACTACCGCGAAGAGGCTGGGTCCGCGCAGGCGATGGCGTCGTAGGCAGGAGCCAGCGAAACCTGCGGCGAAGATCTTCTCAAATTGCCGGGAAGGTGGCGGTAGTTGAGTACATTACACGCACGTGCGCTGGCTCTGTTGCGGGCGGGACTACAAGACTCGTCAGCCGCTTTTCGCGATGGTCAATGGGAAGCGATAGGGGCTCTGGTAGCACACCGCAAACGGTTGCTTCTGGTGCAGCGAACAGGCTGGGGCAAAAGCATTGTGTATTTCATCGCGGCGAAGCTGCTCCGGGAGCAAAACAGCAACAAAGGTCTATCGCTGTTGATTTCCCCCTTGCTTTCGCTCATGCGCAACCAGATCGAGATGGCGACACGCATGGGCGTCCGCGCTGTAACTATCCACTCCGCCAATACCAAACAATGGCTTGACATTCAGGAGCGTCTGCTTGCAGATGAGGTGGATCTGCTACTCATTAGTCCAGAGCGTCTTGCCAACGCTGATTTTTACGGAAATATTCTGCAGCGTGTTGCTTCGCGTATCTTGATGCTCATCGTTGACGAAGCGCACTGCATTTCAGATTGGGGACACGATTTTCGTCCAGACTATCGACGCATTGTCAGGGTGTTGCGCCTGTTACCGCGCAATGTGCCTGTGCTGGCTACCACTGCGACCGCCAACAACAGGGTGGTGGAAGACATTCGGCAACAGCTGGGAGAAGATTTAAGCATCCACAGAGGCAATTTAGCACGGCGTAGCCTGCGGCTGCAGAACATCATCTTGCCCTCGCAGGCGGAACGTATGGCATGGCTCGCCAACCACATGCACGAATTGCCCGGTAGCGGCATTATCTACACTCTGACCGTTGCCGACTCGGAACGTGTCGCTGACTGGTTACAGATGAAAGGATGGCAGGTATGCGCCTACCACGCCGATTTAGACAACACCGAGCGCGAAGATTTAGAGCAGAAGTTATTGCGCAACGATGTGAAAGCACTGGTGGCAACCGTGGCGCTGGGCATGGGATTTGATAAGCCTGACCTCGGTTTTGTCGTACATTTTCAACGCCCCGGCTCAGTCGTACACTACTACCAGCAAATTGGCAGAGCTGGCAGGTCGTTAGACAATGCGATGATTGTGTTGCTGGGCGGAGAAGAGGACGATGAGATCGTGGATTACTTCATCCGCACGGCGTTTCCACCACAAGCACATACGAATGCTATCCTGCACGCCCTGCAGCAACATGACAACGGCTTGAGCGTCGCGGAGATGGAACGCTACGTTAACCTGTCACGCCAGCAGATAGACAAAGTGCTGCGGCTGCTGTCCTCTGAGACTCCATCGCCCATTCTGCAGATGGGCAATAAATACGTGCTCGCCCCAGTACCGTACCAGCCCGACATGGAGCGCGTCCAGAGGCTTACCACCCTGCGTCGTGCCGAACAGGAGCAGATGCAGCAATACATGCGCAGCACGCAGTGTCTCATGCTCTTCCTGCAGCAGGCTCTGGACGACCCCCATGCCCAGCCCTGTGGCAAATGCGCCTGCTGCACCGGTAAACCAATCATATCGCCTTCCGTAGAGCACGAAATGGTGGTAGAGGCAGTGCGGTTCCTGCGACGCTCTGAGATACCCATAGAACCTCGCAAAATGTGGCCAGCAAAAGAGGGACTGCCCATCTCAGGTGGACAAAGTAAAATCCCAGAGAACTTGCGCGCCGAGCAAGGACGCGCCCTGTGCCTGTGGGGAGACGCTGGATGGGGCATACTGGTCAAGCAAGGCAAATATACAGACGGCTTCTACAGCGACGAACTGGTCGAGGGGATGGTGGAGATGGTCACACGGTGGCAGCCTCAACCTGCTCCACAGTGGGTGACCTGTGTCCCCTCTCTCAGACATCCCCGCCTGGTAGCTGACTTTGCCCTGCGCTTTGCCCAGAGGTTAGGGCTACCCTTTGTGCCCTGTGTGCGCAAAGTGCGTGAAACCCGTCCCCAAAAGGAGATGCAGAACAGCTTCCATCAGGTGCGCAATCTGGACGGCGCGTTCGAGGTACAGCCGTGGCAGGGTATGTCCAAGCCTGTTTTTCTGGTGGACGATGTGGTAGACTCAGGGTGGACAATGACCGTGATTGCAGCGCTACTACGTCAGGCAGGAAGTGGTGCAGTGTTTCCTGTTGCGCTGGCGAAGCAGGTTCTACGCGGAGGGTAATGGAACATGTACGCTCTTTCCCCCAACACACAGGTAGCCTTATTGCTCTGTGCACACACGGGTAGCGAGCCGGTACAGCCCCTGTCACAATCAGAGTATGTCGCACTTCTCAGCTGGCTGGGCGAGAAAGATTATCCAGTAGAGACGTTGCTATCACCCGATACTTACCTGCTTTTGCTCCAAGGGGAGATGCAGCACGGCATCTCTGCAGAGCGGTTGAAATCCTTGCTCGATCGCGGTGCGCAGGTGGCGTTGTGGATGGAAAAATGGAGCAATGCAGGGATGTGGGTAGCCTCGTGGGAGGACAGGCATTATCCTGCGGTGCTGCACGAGAAGCTGCGCAAACAAGCTCCCGTGTTACTGTACGGTTTCGGCAACCCTGCGCTGCTCCAACAGGGAGGGCTGGCTATCGTCGGCTCACGTCATGCAAGCGAGAGCCTGCTGGAAGTGGCGCGGTATGTGGCCAACCGTTGTGCTCACGAAGCGTGCACAGTTATCTCGGGCGGCGCAAAGGGTGTAGATAGAGCCGCTATGTTGGGAGCGCTGGAAGAAGGGGGCACATGCGTAGGGGTACTGGCGGCGGACCTCGCACGGAAAGCTACCTCCTACACTCTGCGCGATTACCTGCTTGCAGACAAATTGTGCCTCATTTCGCCATACCACCCCCAAAGCGGTTTCACGGCGGGCAATGCTATGGGGCGCAATAAGATAATCTACGCCCTGGCGCAGTTTGCTCTGGTAATCGCCTGCGAACAGGAAAGAGGTGGCACCTGGGCAGGTGCTATCGAGAACATCCGAAGCGGCTGGACGCCTCTGTTCGTGTACACTGGCGAGAACGCTCCGGAAGATAACGCATTCCTGCTCAAGCAGGGAGCCTACGCTTTCCCTGTAGATACAGAAAGGCTTTTGTGCGAACAGCTATCATCCCTCGCACAATCCGCACGGTGGGAGCAGATGGCTCTGCCCATAGAGTTGTGAGGCTACCACTTCTCACAAAACGGCGGCTTCCATACGGACCACAGTCGGCTAAAACAAGAGGGGCAGTTACCCTGCCCCTTTACTTTACTTACTTCCCCTGCCTTGCCGGTGGTGGAGCGGGGGGAGCGGGTGGTTGCTGTTGCTGTGCACCGCCAGCCGGTGCGCTCGGTACTCCCTGCAGAGACTGGCCACCGGTTGCCGGAGCGATCGCCTTGAGGTAGTCGGGCGGTGGTCCCGTTTTTTTCCAGTCCTCAGGCTTGTCCCCAAACTGCTGCTTCTTCGCGCAACCGGTCAACGTCACTGCAATCGCCGCCACTATCAGCCAGAAGAATCTTTTCATCCTGCTGTTCCTCCTGCTTACAAGCCGGGCTGGCGCAACGCGCCAGCCCAGTGACGAATTACTGCGTGCGGGTAGCGTCCCACATGTAGAAGAAACCGGTGTGACAGCCCGTGTTGCTGTAGGTATTCGGGTCGGCGTTCACCGTGCTGCTCGGCTTCAACGCCTTGGCGTGGCCGTCGGCGAAGGCAAAGTTGCTCTTGCCAGAGTGCGTGGTGGCAATATAGCCATCGGAGTTGGGCACAGGAGGTGCCCACGTGCCATCGCCGCCAGAGGTGCGCTGACCGGGCAGCGAGTTGCCAGCATCCACTGCGTCTGGACCTATCAGCACCGTCGCCCAGGGCGAGAAGGCGCCGTGCATCGGCTGCATCCACGAGCTGGGTGGCATCTCGTGACGCTCCGCCAGCAGGATGGTTTCTGCAGGCATAGCCACCCCTGCCACTGCGCGCGGAGTCATCTCAAACCACGAGCGAGAGGCGTTAATCACGCCGATGAACTTCCAGTACCAGCTGCCGCCGCAGTTCCCCGCGATAACACCGTTTGCCACGTAGCTGTACTTCGGTCCCGACCAGTCGGGAACCTGATGCGGATCGCTTGGGCAGCGGATGATATCGTAGTTCTTCATGTAAGGCTGGGTATGCACAATCCAGGTCATCTGCCAGCCCCAGCCGTTGTTGGAGGTTGGCTCGCCCTGCGCACAGAAGGTCTCATCGTAATCCTGAGCGTACATCAGGTTTGCCAGGGCAAGGTTCTTCGTGTTGCTCAGACAGGAAGACTGCCGTGCCTTCTCCCGAGCCTGAGCAAACACCGGGAACAAAATTGCCGCCAGTATCGCAATAATCGCGATAACGACGAGCAACTCGATCAGTGTGAATCCGTTGCGTTTCATGGTCTTTTCCCTCCTGACGAACTCTGTGTTTTTCTGTATGGGTGGTGCCACGCTCTCACGGATGACGAGGCGCGTCGGCACTGTTTTGCGCACCACAGGAGCATCAGGCTTGTTCAGCCGCTCTAGAAGCACCTGTGCTGCCAGGTACCCGATTTCATGGCGCGGATGATGAATCGTCGTCAGGCGCGGAGCAACCAGTGTGCCTTCCGGAAGGTCATCGAAACCCAGTAAGCTCACCTGGTCCGGCACACGGATTCCCTGAGCCTGCAACGCCTGCAACGCCCCGATCGCCACTACATCGTTCCCACATACAACAGCCGTTAGATCGGGGTCGTTGCGCAGAAGGGTCAGCACACCCAACCTGCCTGACTCAGCAGTGTAATCGCCGCGATATAACCAGCGCGGTTCGAAGGGGATCCCTGCTTCTTGCAGCGCACGCAGATACCCCTGCTCACGCTGCACGGCGCTGGTCTGGTGTAAGGGACCCGCGACGATGCCGATGCGCTGGTGTCCCTGCTCCATCAGGTAGCGCACACCCTCGTAGACGCCCCCTTCGTTGTCCACCTCCACGCAGGAGACCGGCAGATCAGGCAACCAGCCGCCCGCGACGACAGCAGGTATCCCCTGCTCCACCACCCAGTGAATCAAGGGGCTGTCAGAGCGCGGAGCGACCAGCAGAATGCCGTCCGTCGAGTGATCCTGCACCTGGTGTAGCATGTAATCGCGGTCAATCCGTACCAGGGTGATAATCTTTATCTGGTAGCCATGCTCCGTCATGCACTCCAGTGCGCCATCCAGCACGCCAACCAGATAGGGGTTCGTCGTCAAGCGACCGTGCTGAGGCTCTACCACCAGCCCAATCGTGTGCGTGCGGCGTGTTACCAGGCTCCGCGCCACCCGACTCGGACGGTAGTTCAGCTCTTGCATGGCTTGCGTCACTTTCCGTACCGTATCGGGGTGGTGCAGGTGGGTGGCACCCCGTAGTATGTTGGAAACCGTACCTACGGACACTCCAGCCCGCTCTGCGACTTCGATGATGGTCGTTCGCTTTCGCATTCCCACGCCTTTTGAAACGTTTCAAAAGGATTATACACGTACCTTCGAAGATTGTCAATATCATTCGGGCTAGAAGTATTGCGGTTTTTTTTCACTGGGCTGGAAATCTCCGGTTCGGTCGGAGACGCTCCCGGGAATCCCGCAAGACAAATCAGCGGTGCGAGGCACACCGGCTTGCCCTGCGAATATCCCTCCCACGTCACTCTCTGACTTCACGGATGTAAGCCCGCGCTCCAGGCACCGCCCGTATCAGCTGCATTCCGGCATCCTGCCCCAGCACGCACAAAGCAGTGGCAAGGCTATCAGAGGTGATGCCGTCGCGGGCGATAACCGTTGCGGCGACGCGCGTCGTCAAGCCCCAGCCAGTGCGCGGATCCACAATGTGCGAGTAGCGCTTCCCCTGATATTCCACATATTGCTCGGTATCCCCCGAGGAGGAGATCGCTCCCGATGCCAAATATACCCACTGCCTTTCCGGCGAGGCGTTTTCTATCCTGATGCGCCAGCCTGCTGTTCCGGGCGGAGCCAGCCCCGCCACAATGTCGCCGCCCGCCTCCAGCAGTGCATGACGGATACCATGCTGTTGCAGTACCTTCAACGCACAGTCCAGCGCATAGCCTTTAGCGATACCACCCAAATCCAACCTCATACCGGGCACCAGCAGCTGCACGGTGCGCTCGGCATCGTTCAGCACCATCTTCTCGTAGCCCACGCATCGCTTTGCCTGCTGTAGTTCCTCCTCCGTGGGAAACTGCCCTGTACGCCGCGCACGCCGCCACAGCTGCACAAAAGGTCCTACCGTGACATCAAACGCCCCACCCGTACGCCGGGAGAGCTCTTGCGACCGCTTCAGGAGGGTGAACAGTTCCTCGCTCACGCGCACTGGCGGTCCCCCTGCCTGTGCACACAAGCGCATCAGTTCGCTGTCAGCGCGGTAGTCGCTGGCAACCTGCTCCACCTCCGCAATACGCTCGAAAGCGGCTGTGCACGCGCGTTCGGCGGTAGCCCGGTCCGGCGCATACACGGTAATAGCCACTTGCACTCCCATCGCCATCTGGTTATACTGATAGCGGTGCAGAGGAGCCGCGTTCAGGCGTAACGCACCACAGGCAAATTCCGTCCATACAAGCAGAAGGATTCGAAGGAGGATAGAACGGAACGTCATGAGAGCTGGTTCACCCCTTTCACTCATGCTGCCTCCAAGCTTCTACAGAAGTCTGGCGTTCACCTGCGTGGTGCTGCTGCTCCTTCTGGTTGCAGGAGCTGCGCAGGTGAGACGCGCGCAGAACATGGCGATGAATACTGCGGTTCAAACCGCTGGCAAGACCCTTTCCGCCTACACGGAAACCATTCCGGGCACCCTGGTGAAGTTCGAAATGATCCCCGTGCCCGGCGGAACATACACCATCACCGACCCGAAAACCGGAAACCCCAAACAGGTCACTATCAAACCGTTTTACATCGGCAAGACGGAGGTCACCTGGGACGAGTTCGATGTCTTCGTGCACAAACTGGATGCCCCCGATACCCAGAAGACCGGAGGTGCAGACGCCGTTTCCCGACCCAGCAAGCCCTACGGTGCGGTAGACAGGGGTTTTGGGCACAAGGGCTATCCTGCCATCAGCATGAGCTACCTCTCCGCACAGAAGTACTGTGAGTGGCTCTCCGCCAAGACAGGTAAGAAATACCGCTTGCCTACCGAGGCGGAATGGGAATACGCCTGTCGTGCAGGGGTGCTGCCCGCTGGACCCATCACGGACAGCGAACTGCTGGATAAGCTCGCCTGGCACTGGGGCAACTCAGACGACAAGACGCATAAAGTGGGCACCAAACAGCCTAACGCCTGGGGCATCCATGACATGCTGGGCAATGTCGCTGAGTGGTGCCAGCCGATGGACGACGACGTTCCCGTTGTGCGCGGCGGCTCGTACTACGATGAGCCAGACAAGGTACATCCCGCCGCCCGCAAGAAGTATACACCGGACTGGCAGATGAACGACCCCCAGAACCCGAAGAGCAAATGGTGGCTCACCGATGCACCCTTCGTGGGCATGCGCGTCGTCTGCGAGCCGTAAACCCAACAGGTACCAGAGAATGGATACGACCGTTGAGAATCTCAGCCTCCTCGAGCGCATCGGGCAGGTATTGTGTTTCGGCTGGCAGGGCGACACCAGCGAAGAAGCGCGCACTGTCAACGCACACGCTCGCGCTCTGGTGAGAGAGATGCAGGTGGGGGGCGTCGTGTTGCTGGGCAGAAACGTCGACCCCGCGAACCCACAGCAAATCCGCCATACCCTTGCCGAACTGCAACGCCTGTCGCGTATTCCCCTCTTTATCGCCATCGACCAGGAGGGCGGGACAGTGAACCGCCTGCGTGCGCCCTTCCATGAGTTTCCGGGCAACATGGCGCTGGGCGCCACGCGCAACCCTGACTATGCCTGCCGGCAGGCACAGGTGCAGGCGAGAGAACTGCTTGCACTCGGCATCAACTGGAACTTCGCGCCGGTGATGGACGTGAATAACAATCCTGACAACCCCATCATCGGCGTGCGTTCCTATGGCGCAGACCCCGAGCTGGTCGCGCAGATGGGCACGGCGGCAATACGCGGCTATCAACAAACCGGCTTACTCGCCTGCGCGAAGCACTTTCCCGGTCACGGCGATACTTCGGTCGATTCACACCTCGCCCTGCCTGTTATCCCGGGAGACCGCCAGAGGCTGGAGTCGGTGGAGCTGGTTCCGTTTCGCGCGGCGATTGCCGCAGGTGTCGGAGCCATTATGACCACGCATATCCTCTTCCCTGCCCTGGACGCGGAACGACCAGCCACTCTCTCGCGAAACATCCTCACCGGACTGCTCCGCGAGCAGCTCGGCTACAATGGTCTGGTCATTACCGACTGCCTGGAGATGAAAGCCATCGCCGATACGGTAGGTACGGCGCGGGGAGCGGTAGAGGCATTGAAAGCGGGAGCAGATATGGTGCTTATCGGACACACGCTGGAGGTTCAACGTGCGGCGGTGCAAGCGATTCGTGAAGCAGTGGACAGCGGCGATCTACCTGAAGAACGACTGAACGAAGCGGTATCGCGCGTGCTCGCAGCCAAGTGCAGATTCCTCTCCGCTTTATCCCCTCCTGAAGGGGAACCCTGGTGGAATCCAGAGCACGATGCGCTGGAGCAGGAGATTGTCCGCGCCAGTATCACTGTCGTCCGATCGGCACCTAACGAGGGCTATCGCCTGCGGAAAGGCGAGAGGGTAGCGGTGGTCTCCGCGCATCATAGCCTGCCGAGACTGGCGGAGGAGATTCGTCGCTATCAACCCGATGTGCTGGTGGTGCAGCTGGAACCCACCCTGCCTGAGGAACAGGTACGACAAGCTTTACAGAAGGTGGCTTCCGCGGGGCAGTGTCTTGTCGCCACCTCTCCGCCTGAACAGTGGAGCAATACTCCCATAGACCAGACAAAACAGGCGGAACTGGTACGCGCACTCCACCAGCAGTTTGGGGAACGCCTCATTGTCGTCGCCCTGCGCGAACCATACGATATTCGCCGATTTCCTGAGGTGGAGAACTATCTGTGCACCTACGGCTATCGTCCTTGCTCGCTCCGGGCACTGGCGGACGCGCTGTTTGGGCAATTTGTGCCGACGGGAAAGATACCAGTGGGTGATGGCGACGCTTCTACCGTATGTTGAAGTACTTCGCCTCCGGGTGATGCACAATGATGGCGGACGTACTCTGCTCGGGAACCAGCTGGTATTCCTCGGTGAGTGTCACGCCGATGCGTTCGGGGCGCAACAGTTCAAAGAGCTTCGTCTGATCCTCCAGGTTCGGGCAGGCAGGATAGCCGAACGAGTAGCGACAGCCCCGATACTTCAGCGAGAAGAGCAGGCGTATCTCCTTCGCGTCTTCGTCGGCGATGCCCAGCTCCTCGCGGATGCGCTTGTGCCAGTATTCTGCTAACGCTTCAGCCGCTTCCACACCGAGTCCATGCAGGTACAGGTAGTCCTGATACTGATGCTGGGCAAACAGTTCCCTCTCTGCCTCGCTCACACGGCTGCCCACGGTGACCAGGTGAAACGCCACCACATCGCGCTCACCGCTCTCCACGGGACGGAAGAAGTCGGAGATGCACTTGTGCGGCGGCGAGGGCTGGCGGGGGAAGGTAAAGCGCAACCACTCGGTCTTGCCGTCCTCGCGATAGACGATGAGGTCATCGCCGTCGGAGTTCGCCCAGAAGTAGCCGTACACCACCTTCGGCTGGAGTAACCCCTCTTCCTTCGCGCGCTGCTTCCACCGCTCGAAAATGGGGCGCACATGCTCCTCGAGGAAGCAGTTGAACTCCTCGTTGCTCATCTTACCCCGACGAAACTGCCACTGCCCGCGGAACAGCGCCACCTGATTGATGTAGGGATATATCTCCTCCAGCGGAATGTCCTCCACGACGCGCGTGCCGATGAAAGGCGGCTCAGGAATGGGAACGTCCGTACGCACCCCGCTATGCGTTGCCGCGACAACCGCAGGCTCTTCCCGAGCCACCTCTGAGGGGTCCGGAAGCTTCGGGCGAGGGGCAACGGTGACGGGTTCAGCACCTTCCAGAGGCTTGTCCGGGTTGCACAGGTGCTCCATAATCACCAGCCCCTCGAAGGCGTCCTGTCCGTAAAACACGCGCCCTTTGTAGATACGACGCAGGTCTTCCTCCACATAGCGGCGGGTCAGTGCAGCCCCACCCAGCAGCACAGGGTAGTGCCACTTGCCTCGGCGGTTCATCTCCTCCAGGTTCTCGCGCATGACGATGGTGGATTTCACCAGCAGCCCGCTCATGCCGATAGCGTCTACCTGGTACTGGTCCGCCGCCTCCAGAATGCGGTCAATGGGCACCTTAATGCCCAGATTGACGACCCGATAACCGTTGTTGGAGAGGATGATGTCTACCAGATTCTTGCCGATGTCGTGCACGTCCCCCGCTACCGTCGCCAGCACGATGGTGCCCTTCTGCACATCTTCCGTGCGTTCCATGAAGGGAGTCAGGTAGTTCACCGCCGCTTTCATCACCTCCGCCGACTGCAGCACAAAGGGCAGCTGCATCTCGCCCTTGCCGAACAGGTCACCCACCACCTTCATCCCTTCCAGCAGGATGTTATTGATGATGTCCAGCGGGCGATGGCTTTTCAGTGCCTCATCCAGCGACTGTTCCAGCCCGTTGCGCCTGCCCTCGATAATGGCGCGTTTCAGGCGTTCTTCCACAGGCAACGACTGCCACTCATCCTCGCGTTTGGCGGTAGCCCCCGCCTTCTCGAACAACCGCATGAACTCCACCAGCGGGTCATAGCCCTCGCGCCGCTCGTCGAAAATCAGCTGTCGGGCAACCTCGCGCTGTTGCTCAGGGATGCGATGCAGGGGCAGAATGCGCGAGGGATGAACAATCGCTGCGTCCAGCCCTGCCTCCAGACAGTAGTGCAGGAAGACCGAGTTCAGCACATGCCGCGCGGCGGGTTTCAAACCGAAGGAGACATTGCTCACCCCCAGAATGGTGTGGCACCGCGGAAACTCCTGCTTGAACTGTCGTATGGCTTCGATGGTGGCGATGCCGTCCCGCCGCAGCTCTTCCGACCCTGAGCCGAGCGGGAAGGTGAGCGCGTCAAAAAAGATGTCTTCCGGGGGGATACCGTACTCCTCGGTGATGACCTTCACCAGCCTCCGCGCCACGCGCAGCTTCCACTCGGTGGTGCGAGCCTGCCCCTCTTCATCAATCGCCAGAGCCACCACAGCCGCGCCGTACCTGCGACACATCGGCAGCACCTGATGCAGCCGCTTGCCGCCGTCTTCAAAGTTCACCGAGTTGACGATGCACTTCCCGCCCAACCTCTGGAGCGCGGCTTCGATGACGGGAGGCTCCGTCGAGTCTATCATCAGCGGCAGCGTGCTCTGCGTGGCAAGGCGACGAATCACTTCGGTCATATCACGCACGCCATCGCGCCCCACGTAGTCCACGCACACGTCCAACACATTCGCGCCCTCGGCGGTCTGCTCGCGCGCCATCTGGATCATGTCATCGTAGTTCTCGTTCAGCAGCAGGTCGCGGAACTGCTTGGAGCCATTAGCGTTCAGTCGCTCGCCCACTATCAGGAACGAGTTCTCTTGCTCGTAAGGCACAGCCTGGTACAGGCTCGAGCAGGCAGGAATCACCTCTGGGCTGCGCCGGGCGGGTTCTCGGAATCCGATGGTTTCTACGACCCTGCGAATATGCTCGGGGGTGGTGCCGCAACATCCTCCCACGAAGTTCGCGCCGAACTCCTCCACAAACTGCAGGTGGTACTGTGCCAGCTCGTCGGGGGTGAGCGGATAAAAGGTCTTGCCGTCGCGCAGCTCGGGCAGACCTGCATTGGGCTGGATACTGATAAGGCGTGGCGACTGGTGATGCAGGTATCGCACGTGTTCCACCATCAGCTCGGGTCCAGTAGCACAATTCATCCCGATGACGGCTACGTCGGGAAAAGCCAGCAGGGTGGTCAACGCCGCGCCGATTTCAGTGCCTAGCAGCATCGTACCCGTCGTCTCCATGGTCACTTGCACGAAAAGAGGCACAGTACGACCTGTGGCACGCATAGCGTTGCGACAGCCGTTGATGGCCGCTTTTGCCTGCAGCAGGTCCTGCACAGTCTCTATCAGCAGGAGGTCAGCCCCGCCGTCCAGCAGCCCGCGCGCCTGTTCGGTGTAGGTGGCTTCCAGCTCCTCAAAGGTAATGTGCTCCAGGGTGGGCAGTTTGGTACCAGGACCGATAGAACCCGCGACGAAGCGCGGGCGGTCGGCTGTGCTCCAAGATGAGGCAACCTCTCGTGCAATGCGCGCTCCCTGAAAGTTCAGCTCGTATACCCGGTGTGCGATGCCATATTCGCCCAGATTCATGGCGTTCGCGCCGAAGGTGTTGGTCTCTACAATATCCGCCCCAGCTTCCAGATAACGTGCATGAATCTGGGCGATCAGATGCGGGCGCGTGGCGTTGAGCACTTCGTTACACCCTTCCAGTCCCTCAAAATCGTCTGCGCTGAGATGCAGGGACTGAATTTGCGTGCCCATCGCCCCGTCGAAAAAGAGCACTCGTGATTGGGCTACCTGCAGAACGTCATTCATGGCTGATTGTAGTATACCCGAACTGAACATCGGTTGACCTCCTCTGCGTTCGCTGCTAAAATGTTCCTGCAACACCATCCTGCTTTATCGTCTGGAGGCACGGCGATGCGGCGCATTCTCTGGATACTTCTCCTTCTCCTCATCGTTGCGCTGGCAGGTATTCAGGTGACCAAACGCATACCCTCACTGAGCCCTCTATCCAGGCAGACCGTTGCCTCACCGCAGTCGCCTCTGCCCACTCTGGCAACGAGCAACCTGATGTCCACTGCGCGGATCACCATCTCACCTGATGGCAGATGGCTGGCGGTACTGTGCAGGGGCTATCAGGAGATTGCACAGGGTGGTGAGCACGGAGCAACACTTACCGTGTCAGCCGACCGCGGAGGGAAAGAGTATAGCACCTCGTTCCGGCATGCCTATTTTCGCCTCGCCGCCCACATCCTGCGAGAAGGCTACCCCTTTGTGCATTATGCTTTTTCTCCCGGCAAAAACATGATAGCGACTTTCGGCGGCGACGATAAACGGGTTGCGGTGTGGGATACCCGAACCGGAAGATTGCTCGCCGTTTGGAGAGAGCACTCCAGCCCTGTGACGACGGTGGTTTTCAGCGATCACGGGGGTCTCGTGGTGACAGGCACGGAAGGCGGCGGCGCTTATGTGTGGAGCAGGGAAAAGGGTGAACTGCTGTGCAGGGTGCGTGCACACCGGGGAAAGGTCACCGCGCTGGCGATGACCGCAGACGGCAAACTGCTTGCGACGGCGGGCGACGACGCCAGCCTCAGGGTATGGAAGGTGCAAACAGGACGCTTGTTGTGGAGGTCGCCCCGCCTGCAGAAGCCTGTTGTTGCCCTCGCGTTTTCACCAGCGGGAGACCTCCTGCTCTCCAGCACAGAGGACGGCGATTCGGTGCTGTGGGAGACATCCCGCGGAGAAGAGAAGGAGCGCGTCGAGTGGCGTTTTGGGGTGAAAGGACGAGTGCAGTCCGTCGGCTTTTCGGAGGACGGCAAACAGATACAGATAGCCCAGGAGCAGGAGTATATTTGCCTGTGGAATCTGGGCGAGAGCAGGTTGCAAGGAGTGATCGAGAAGGTTCGTTCGCCGGTACACAGCATGACCTTCACGCCCGATGGCAAGTATCTGTTTGTGGGCGATGAGGAGGGGAACATTCACATCTGGCAAACGACAAGCACCGAGAAAGAAGCAGTCATCCGCACGGGGCGCGCGCCTGTAACCGCTCTGGCAACCTCACCCGACGGGGAGTCTCTGCTCGCTGGCACTGCGGACGGAAAGGTGCTGAGGTGGGACCGGAACAAGAAACGTCAGGCTCCTCTGCGACTTGCACCGTACGTCGGGCGCGTGCAGTATGTGGCTTTTACAGGGGAGGACCAGCGCTTTATTTCCGCCAGCGCAGATGGCGAGGTGGTGTTGCACGATATACAGGGCACAGAGATAGCGCGGGTCAACAACTACGGCGAATTGCAGATTGCAGCGCTCTCTTCCGATGGTACCCTGCTGGCGACGCAAAGGTCAGAGGGAATAGCGGTGTGGAAACTTTCCGACCACCACATACAGCCTGTTTTCGAACTGCGTTCGTCTGTGCTCGCGCAGACACTGGGTTTCTCCCCGGATAATTCACGCCTGTACGTTGTCGCGTGTGGACAGATAGATATCTATCGTGTCTCTGACGGTCAGAGGGAGCACAGACGGACCCCGGGGGATTTTTGCTCCCATTGCGCGCTCTCCCCTGATGGAAGCATTATCGCTCACGGTGAGAACGGCACGATAGTGAAACTGTTCTCGTGGCAGGACGGGCGGCTGATTGCGCGCCTGGAGTACGCTGGAGACGATACTGGCTGGATCATCGCCAGCGGGGATGGTTACTACACCTGCCCGGAGCAGGCGAAGTCACACGTCGCATGGGACGTTGGAAACAGAATCGAGCGCAACACGGGCAGAGACCTTCTGGCTTACTATCGTCCAGACGCTGTGCATCGTGCACTCCAAAAGGTGTACGAGACCAGACCCCAAGAGGTCGTCGCCCCCACAGAGGGGAAGTAGCCCTCTCCCTGCACACCTCAGGGTACCAGCAATACCTTGATGGACTCCTTCCCCTCGTGCACCATCTCAATACCGTGCCGGAACTCGGAGAGGGGCAGCTGGTGTGTGACGATTCCCTCAGTCTTCAGCAGACCACGGTTCAGGTAGTCTATCACCTTCGGATAGCAGTAGGGTCCCAGGTGCGAGCCGTACACGTTCAGCTCCTTCACATCGCCCAAAATCGTCCAATCCACCGTGACCGGCTCCTGCAGCACACTGAACACCACAAAGTTGCCTGCCTTGCGGATGATATCCAGCCCCAGCAAAATGCCCTGAGGATGCCCGGTGGCTTCGATGTACACATCACAGCCATAGCCGTCGGTCAGCCGCCGAATTTCGCCGCGCACATCATCGCGCGAGGGGTTCATCACCCTATCCGCGCCTAATCGCTTCGCCACCTCCAGTCGGTGGTCGCGCAGGTCGAGTGCGATTAACAGTCCGGGGTTCTTGAGGCGGGCGCACGCCACCATGCCCAAACCCAGAGGTCCCATGCCTGCAATAACCACCACATCACCGAACTGTATCTGCCCCCTGTCTACCGCGTGCATGGAACACGCCAGTGGTTCGACCAGAGCTGCCTGTTCGGTAGAGAGATTCTCCGGGATACGGTACACCCGCGCGTTTGCCGGGTAGCGCATATACTGTGCCCAGCCTCCCTGTGCCTTCTCGCGGAAACCGAAAATCTCGCGGTCACGGCATAGCCAGTACATGCCCCGGTCGCACATCCGGCACCTGCCACAGGGCACAATCTGCTCGGCGATGGCGCGGTCGCCCACTTGCAAACCAAAACGTTCGGCTGCACCCTCTCCTAATGCAACCACCCGTCCGACGAACTCGTGCCCGGGCACCACAGGTGGCTGCACATAACGGGGGCGCGTGGCGTCTCCCCAGATGGAAGGGTTCCCATAGAAGCACTTCACATCACCAGCGCAGATACCACAGGCTTCCACCTGTACGATGACCTCTCCGGGACGAGGTTCGGGCACAGGTATCTGCTCCAGACGGTAGTCCTGCGGCGCATAACAACGCACCGCCTGCATGGTTTGGCTGGCGTCGTTCATCTCCGCTCCTCCCCTGTCGTTTGGGGTGTTTCCCCACCCCCGCTATCCGAAATACTAATATCCCTCAGAAGGTGCTGGCGGGCGTTGTGGAGCAGCAGGTGCACCCGGCTGTCCCTGCGGCGCCCCCGGAGCTACTGCCCCAGGTTGTCCGCCAGGAGCCATACCCGGCGGAGGCATGCCCGGTCCGCCCACTGGCATCTGTGAAGGGTCAATCACAGGCGGCGCCGGTTCCGCGAAGAAGTAGCGCCATCCGATAATCCCCAGTATCACCACCACCACGAGTATCACAATGGCGGCGGTGACCGGGCTAATCTCTTTCTTCATATCCGCCACCTCCCGAAGATACGAGTGCATCTTTTTTCGCACCCGCACAGGGCAATTCCTGCAATTCCCCCCGTCAGAGGGAAGCAACCCCCTTTGCACGAATCAAAAGGGCACACCACTGCGTCAGGAGGGAAGAATGCGATATATCCTCGCTATCGGAGCACACCCCGACGATGTAGAGGGCAGTATCGGAGGCACGATGGCGTTGATGCGAGAGAGGGGCGATGCAGTGCGCTTCCTCAGTGTCACCGATGGCGGTAAGGGGCACTATCATCCAGACTATGCGGCGACCCCCCGGTTGCTGGTGGAGCGTCGCATGGCGGAAGCGGAGCGTGCTGCTGCCCTCATCGGTGCGGAGTTCCAGTGTCTGGGTGCACCCGACGGCGGAGTGTATGTTACCCACGAAACCACCTCCTCCATGATACGCGCCATCCGTTCCTTCGGTGAGCCAGGCACAGGTCCCGACCTGATTCTGGTGAATCGTCCGAACGACTACCACCGCGACCATCGCGTCACCACCCAGCTGGTGCTGGACGCGGCGTACCTTCTGACCGTGCCGCTGGTATGCCCTGATACACCGCCGCTGAAACGCATGCCGGTCATCCTGTACTGGCATGACGATTTCACCGAGCCAAACCGCTTTCGCGCCGATGTGGTGGTGAATATCGACCGGGTGATGCCGATCAAGATCGAGATGGTCTGTGCCCACGAGTCGCAGTTTACGGAGTGGATACCCTACACGATGGGCATGTCTCCCCTTCCCCTCAGCCGGGAACAGATGCGCGAGTGGGTGACCGCATGGATGCATCGCGATGCTCGCAGTGCGAAGGTGGCTGGTGAGAGGAGCCAACCACGAGTCATCCCCGGTGGGCACTACGAGTTCGCCGAAGCTTTCCAGATAAGCGAGTACGGCACGCAACCTACCGACGAGTGGCTCAGGGAGATGTTCACCTTTTTGTAGGCAGGGCGAAACAAAAGCTCAGCGAATGTTGTATAATATAGATGGCTACCCGTGGGGGCGATTGGTGTCGACAGGGTAGAGGCGCGCTCAGGCTGCGAGCCGAGGTGCCGTTGGCCTCGTAAAAAAGCGGCAAAAAAATAAGAGCGACTCCTCAGTACGCTCTCGCTGCCTAATTAGAGGCAGCCGTCCTGCCGCCTCCTGCCGGCCGAGGCGGATGTGGGCGTGTGCGATGCCGGCTAGCCTGAACGGAAGCGTTCACCGCCGTTCGGGCGAAAGCGCAGGGTGAACTGGCTCTAGGGTAAGCCTGCCATCGGGCGTACCCGAGAGCGAGATGCCAAACGATGGCTACGCTCGTAGACGCCTGGGGCAAATCACTCTGGACGAGGGTTCGAGTCCCTCCGCCTCCACCAGATTTGCTAATGCGAAAAACCCCTGCGAACGGTTCGCAGGGGTTTATGATTTCGAAAAGGAAGCACTACTTGCGTCGACGCAACAGGGCAAACGCCGGCGCGGCGAAACCGCTCAGCCACAATACCACCGTGCCGGGCTCGGGGACGACGTTCAGCTGGAGCAGTCTGTATTCCCATCCCTGGCCACAGTACCAGCGAATGTAGCCCGTGGCGTGGGTTTGATACTGGCGTATCTGGGCAGCCAGAGCGGCAACATCGTCAGCGTTCACTTCATCCCACCACTCGTTGCCGTTGGGATCGGTATTGTAGGGCGGAGCCTCGTCATCGGTTGCCCACCAGGCAAAACCAAATGTGCCGATGACACCATCGGGGTTGCCATCGTTATCCTTGTCGTATTCGATCCAGCTGGATGGCTGTATCCAGCCGTTGGTCGGTATGCCGCCTGCCAAGTTGGCAACTATCAAATCGTAGGCGTTCCAGTCATACACATAGTTGACACCTTCCCAGTCCACCATCCAGTTAACCTGGAAGTTGCACTGCTGGAGATCGCTAATGGTTTTACCGGGCACCCAGTAAATCCAGTGTAGCCGTTTGCCCAGGTCCATCGTGCTGTACACGATTTCCTCTTCCGGCTCGAAATACGTGGTGCCGGGGTGTGCTCCGCTGCGCATGTTGATGAACGTGCCCGCCGCGACGTCAGCTTTAGCCTGAGTCCACCAGGGTCCCCAGTTCGGTGAGCCGTACACATTCGGGGCGGTGTCTGCAACCAACGTGGGGGTAATACTGACTGCCCATGTGCTGGAAGCAACCGTCAGAAACGCCAGCACCGAAAGCCACAGCAAATGTTTGCGCATCTTTACCATCCTCCTTGTCGTGAAGTGGAAAAACCTCCATTTCCGATATATATGCATAAACTGTGCCACTACGGGCTTTTCTACCCAGTAAAAATACCTGTTTTTTCTAAAAAAAGTCTCTATTATGGCTATATAAAGAAAGCTGCAACAAAAATTCCGCTATAAGACACTTTTTATCTCTAAATAAATAGGAGCGATTTGAGAAAACTCCTAGTAGTTTGTCAACACTGATTGTTTTGGCAGCGAAAGGATGGCAACGCTACCCTGTCATTCTGAGCGCAAGCGAAGAATCTCGTTGTAGCGACACTCTGAGATGCTTTGCTGACGCTCAGCATGACAAAATTGGTTTACGCCATCGGAAAAAGCAACACCGGTACTGCTGGAGAGAGCCTTGATGCGTTACTACCGGTAGCTATGCGGGTTTCCTGGGAGAGGCATGAGAAAGCAGAGGAAACCTGCCGATAATGAGAGTATGCGCAACCTGCTGTTCATGATACTTATTGTCGCCAGCGTGATACTCGCGCTGCTGCTGTGGTCACCTCCTGTCAGCACGGGAGACCACCCGGCGCCTGCCCTCGCCTCTGCAGGCATGTTACGGTAATAGCTCTATCCGCGCAATCTGCACCTTCACGCCGGAGCGCGTACAGGGGTCCAGCCGCAGGCGTGTCACCGTCCCCCGCCAGCGCGGGTTCTCACTCAGGGACAGCACGTAATCGTGCCATTGACCATCCACATGCACGGAGAACCTCACACTGGTTGCCTCACTTTCGGCGGTAGAACGGGTCGTCCAGAAAATCTGCCCCATATCCTCACTCCTTTGCCCCGGCGCCTCCAGTCGCATCCGCACCCTGATCCGTCGGTAGCGTGCCGCCGCAAACCGCACCGGTGGACCGAAAAATGCCGGATCGTCCCCGGTGGTGGTAGTTGTCAGCACACCGTTCTCGATGCGAACATCAGCGAGGTACATGCCGTTATCCCACCCGCCGGTACTCTGCGTGAACTCCCAGCGTGGCGGCTTCATCGAAACCATTTCCACCTGAGGAGCAGGCAAGCCAACGTCTGCAGGGGTCAGGTCGGCATGCTTCCGGGGTGCGGTAGTAAACACCTGCCGAATGGCATCCAGATACCCAAAACCGAACTCCCGATGTGGTTCAATGTACGACCCCTCTCCCCACTCGTTCCATGCTTCAATCAGTATCATCGGCACCACGTTGCGCCGGTGCTTCTGCAGGAACTGCAAGGCGTCCTGCAGGTGCTTTTGGAACTTCTCCGGCGTGCGTCCATAGCGCACCAGCGCATCCTGTCCGTGCCAGGGACGGCTATCCCAGCCCCCGCTCACCGGAGGTAGCAGAGGAATGGGGCTGTTCTGCACAATGGTCTCCCAATGCTGACGATACCCCTCGATAAGCGTCTCAAAAGGTGCCCACCGGGTATCTCCGACCATCCCCAGATGAGGCCAGTTGTAGGCACTCACCGCATCGTAGCCCTCGCGAGCAGCTACCTCTGCCTCTCCCGCCCCACCGATACAGGCGATGAGATACAGCCCGTTCAACCCCGCCTTCGCACACTCCTCGCGCATGGCGTCGAAGGCACGTTTCACTCCCTCACTGCTCATGTCCGCCCGCAGCCGATAAGGACTGAAGATAATCATCACCGGCTTCCCGTCAACCCGCAAGTGTTCGGGACGATGGAAGTAGTGCTCTATCCAGTGCCGGGTGACGGCGATGCAGTCCTCTTGCGAGGAGGTATTGGGCGGATTATGGTTTGCCCAGAGCAGGCAAAACTGCAGATATCTGTGGTAGTTACTCTGGAAGTAGCCCTCATGCAAAGCGTGCTCCAGCTGACGTGCGCCCTGCACCCAGTACCAGTCGTAGACAAAGAAGGTGATGCCGTGCTCCACCGCCCACTTGATATGCCAGTCCGCAATTTGCGGGTCACCCTCGCGATACCATCCCAACACTGGCTTGCGTTCGGGGAAGCGGGCAATCGGCGCCCACTGTCCCGCGGTTCTCCAGCCGGGGAAGTAATAGACACCCACCGGATATCTGGGCGCTACAGGCACCGGAGGCGGTACCGCGCGAGCCTGCCCTTTTGCCAGTCGTGGCGTCACCTCCACAGGCGCACTGGCCTGAATTGCTGGTACACCGGCTGCCCGAAGTTCCGCCGCAAGGGTCCCTTTCACAGGGCGAGAAAACGTCACCAACCAGTGCCACTCCGCCTCCTCGCCGAAAGGCAGTTCGGTGGCTGACAGACGCGGGGGCTGTACAACGCGCGCGGCGCCTGGCAGTCGCAATGTCGCCCGCAATCCCTTCGCGCTCTGCCCTCCCCGGTTGACCGCCCGGAGCGTCACCGTCACAGGGGTTTGCGTACGCGGCAGAGCATCCTCGATGCCAAAGAACAACACGCGCAGGTCGGGAGCACCCAGAGGTTCGGAGGTGACCTTCACCTCTTCCAGCACCACCTCGTCCCCCACCTGCTCGCCGGGGCGAATCCCCAGCATGACCACCTCGCCACTCCAGCCTCGGGCGTCCAGCATATCGATATTGTAGAGGTGAGACTTGCCATCGGGGACAACCTCGAAAGTGTGTTGCTGGATACCGTACGACTCGGTGGTGGCAAAGACGAGACAACATCGCTTCACCCGCGACGAACGAAGTTGCACCACCACTATCGGCGTTTGCTCCGCTTCTATGTCCACACAGCGACCGACGAAACCATCAGGCTCGGATAATCGCAACCGCGTTCCGTCCGGCGTTGTCTGCATCTCCACGCCGCGCCACGGAAGCCAGTCCGCGCGATTCCCGCGAAAGAGAAACGCCCTCTGTCCCTCGCGAACGCCCACTCCCTCCAGGCGAACAACACGCAGAGCACGCAGATGAAACTCCCCGATGCCATAGGGGTCAAAACGAAGACGGACGATTCGCCTCTCTTTCTGCCAGAAAGGAAACACGCGATAGGTATGCCACTGTCCGTCGCCGCGCACGGAGAAATCGGTGCGCTTTTCGGGTAAGAAACCGCCGTAGGGCGACTGCGTGGTGTTGCTCCAGAACAGCTCTGCGATGCCAGAGGTGCTGGCTTTGATCTCGACTTCCACTGCCTGATGAGGCACCGCTGGCAGGTCCAGCAGGGGAACGTACTCCAGTATCGGGTCGTTGCCGGTCGTGCGAAAGCGCATCGCGCCCTTCTCAAAACGCACCTCCGATACCTCGCCGTTTGCCCTCCATACCTTCAGCACATCCGGAGAATCAAAACGCCATTCCACCTCTACGCGCTTCTCGTTCATGATTGCACCTCGCTCTGAGAGACCTCGCGCCAGTATCGCTCCGCCAGAATCACTGCCACATAGTCGTCGTAAGGTTCGTCCGGCGTGCGCAACCAGGAGGGGATGAGCCTGCGCCAGCCCTTCGGTGGATTTTCGCGCAGGTAGCGGCGTCGCGCTTCCTCTGAGGTAAAAGCCTCGTTGACCACCTGCATGGGCACATCCGACAACACCTGTCGGAGCAGTGGCTCCAGCGAGCGAAAGCCGGTGCCGCCGCCTACGACAACACTCTGCGGACGAAAACGCTCGCACAGCCGCGACAACTCTCCGCTCAACTCTTCGACCGCCAGCACCGCACGATACAGCACCTGCCCGTCGCTCTGTACCACAGCCACCCCCACTTTACTGCGACCGGGGTCTATACCGAATACCACTGCCTCTGGCATTCCCACACCTGATTTACTGCACAATCCGGAAACGCAGTCGCAGGCTATCGGCGGAATAGGTATCCGCGTCTGCGACAGCCACCACGTTCACGTAACGCCCTCTGCCCTCGCGCGCAATGCGCTCCGCCAGGTCGGTGATTTGCACATTCGAAACCGTGCCCACCGAAGGCTCACCATCTGCACCGATCCGGGGAATAATACCCGCCTCGATGGCTCGGGAACGCACCTCGTCGCGCAGGAACTCAATCAACGTATTGACAATCTCACCCGTGCTCCGCCCCGACCAGACCCGCAGGCGGGCAATCTCCTCGTCCTTGCGATACACCAGGCGGTTGCGATAGGGGCGAAGTTCCACCTGAATCGGCTCCCCAGCAACGCTATTGCGTACCGCTACCGCCAGTACCACCACCGGCGCGTCAGAACGAGCGATCTGCTCCGCCAGTACCTCTACGCTCATGGCTTCATCCGCCACGATTTCGGTCGCACTCCCTCCCGGACCGGGCATACTGATACGTTTGAGAGGTACATACGCTGCTCGGTACGCGTTCCCTGCCGCAGCCCCTCGTTCCTGGGCAATGCGTGCCGCTTCCGCCAGCAACCGATAGATCTCACTGCGTGTACTGCGCACCGACAGACCGTTGGGGATAACCCTGCGGGCGATCTCTTCGTCCTTGCGCGCCACAATGGGCTTCTCCTTCATCTGCTCCAGCCGCTCGATGAGACTGCGCAGTTCCTCCTCTTGCTCCTGCAACTGCTGAATAGTAGTCCTGAGAGAATCTGCTTGTTGTTGCAACTGGCGGCTCTGTTCGGCGAGCTGCACGGTCTGCTGGCGTAGCTGCGCCGCCTGCTGCTGAAGGCGCGCGTTCTCCATGTTCAACTGTACGTTTTCGCTGGCGTACCGCAGGTTCTGCGATGCCAGATCCGCATTGTTTTGCTGATAGAGCGAGTTTTGCTCACGCAAGAACTGCCCCTGTCTCCGAAGCTCCCGGTTGGTCTGTCGCAGATTCTCACTGCTTACTCTCAGAGCAGCGTTCTGCTTTTGCAACACCTGCAGTTCTCGACTCTGCTCGGCGATGCGACGGTTCAATTGCGCCACCTGCTGCTGCCTCTGTCGGAGCTGCAACCGCACCTCTTCCAGCTGTCTCTGCTGCTGTTGTAGCTGGCGAGTGTTCTCCTCCATCTGCCTCTGCTGCTCACGCACCCGTTGCGCCGCCTCTTCGTAACGCTGCTGGAGCTGGCTATATTCGCTGCGGAGATGCGCATACTGGCGTTGCATCTGGCGAGATTGCTCCAGAATACGCTCCCCTCGCACGATAATTTCCCGGAACGTCTGTGCGGTAGCCAGCACTGCCACAATGGTCAGCAGGGCAATGAACGAGCCGGTGAAGCTGGTGATGAGCATCGCGGTGTGGCGTGGACGCAAGCCCCACACGGAGATGCGCCGTTTACCCAGGTAGCGTCCCAGCCAGTCCCCGAAATAGGCAATAAAGCCGCTCACCACGATGAAGATAATGCCAATGAGAATGGTACGAACGGGCATATCTATTCCTCCTTATCGCTTCACCGACTGCGTTTCCAGAGAACGAACACCCCGGCAACTGCCCCCAGCACATCGGGCAAAAAGCTCGCCACTAGAGGCGACACACTGCCTCCTCGCCCCAGAATAAACAGATACTGCGCCATCGCCCAGTACAGGAAGATAATCACGATGCTCAGGGCGAATCCAGCGGCAGCCGTACTGCGCTGTCTGCGAATGCCCAGCGGCGCGCCGACGAAACCGAAAATGAGGCTGGCGAGAGGCAAGGATATTTTGTTGTACAGTTCCACTTCCATCTGTCGGGTGTCCTCCCCTGCCCGCCGATAGCGACGGATGCGCTCCAGCGTCTGGCGGAAGCTGCGGCTGTCGGGGTCGGGCACCAGGTCGGTTTCTATCTCGCGAAGGCTTTTGCGGATACCCCCCCTCAGTACCCGCGTAGTCGTTCTGGCAAACTCCGCACGGATGCGCCCGTCTCCTGTCATCCAGTAACCGTCGTAAAGGTCCCACTCTCTGCCGCCCAGCCATTTGGCGCGCTTGGCGTAGATAATCAGCACGGGATGCCAGCTTTGCGACCCAGGCGCAAACTGAACGGCGGTTACATCATAGAGGACACCCGCCTGCAAATCCACCCCGCCTTGTGCCGTGATCACGGTCTCTACCTTGCCTTCGCGCATCACCGTTTGGGTGACGGGTTGTGCCCGCTCGCCAATCTGACGCAGCACCGCCGTGCGCAACCGCCACATTTCCGCCGTCGCCGGGGGAACCACCAGCTCGTTGAACCCCATGGCGAGCACGCTGACCACCGCTCCCATCGCCAGCACCGGTGTCACGATGCGCCACAGGCTGTAGCCGGCAGCATATAGCGCAACCACCTCGCTCTCGCTGGAAAGCCTGCCAAACGACAACAACGAGGAGAGCAACATCGCCATCGGAAAGGTCTTGACCATAATCTGAGGCAGGCTGAGCAGCACCATCCGTCCGACAGTCCACAGCGAGGCTCCCCTCACCACATACTCGGTGAGCTGGAACAGGCTGCCGCCTGCGAAAAAGAGGGTGGTGAACAGCAGCACACCGAACACGAACGGTCCGATGAGCTCCTGCAGTATCAAACGGTCTATCACTCTCAGCCGCATGGGTTAGATATGCTCGTACTCGTCGCCAAGATAGAACTGCCGGGCGATGGGGTCATCGGGCAACTTGTCCGAATCGCCCTCGGTCAGGATTTTGCCGTTGTGGATGATGTAAGCCCTGTCGGTAATACGCAGGGTAGCACGCACATTATGGTCGGTAATCAGGATACCCACTCCCAGCCTTTCACGCAGGTGCGCGATGATACGTTGCAGGTCCGCGATGGCAATGGGGTCTACCCCCGTAAATGGTTCGTCCAGCAGGATGAAGCGCGGAGAGGCAGCGATCGTTCGTGCCACCTCTACCCTGCGCCGTTCGCCTCCCGACAACATGTAACCGCGTGAGTGACGCAAATGAGCGATATGGAACTCCTCCAGCAGGTCGTCGATGCGCTGGCGAATCTGCTTTTCCGACAAGCCCTGCAACTGCATGACCAGGCGCAGGTTATCTTCTACGGTCAGCTTGCGGAATACGGAAGGCTCCTGTGCCAGATAACCGATGCCCATTCGCGCTCGCGCATACATCGGCAGATGGGTGATCTCCCTCTCATCCAGCCACACCCGCCCTTCGTTCGGGTGCACCAGCCCGACAATCATATAGAAGGTGGTGGTCTTTCCCGCACCGTTCGGACCCAGCAACCCGACAATCTCTCCCGCGTCCATCTCAATGGAGACGCCGTCCACCACCCTCCTTCCTTTGTAGATTTTGACCA